>JAKAMV010000241.1 GCA_021812735.1 Chloroflexota bacterium
GTCGACCGTCCAGCAGCTGCGCTCCACTACCAACAGGACGGCCGCTCAGGACGCGGAGCTGACGACGCTCCAGGCGCAGCTTGTCACGCTGCGATCGGCGTACGTGACACTGCTTGGCATGGTGACCTCGGCCGGCGCCACCAACACCGTCGCCGTCGTGGACCCGGCGGTCGCCCCAGCGGACCCCATCGGCCCGCGGACCCTCCTGAACACGCTCGTGGCCGCCATCCTCGGCCTGCTGGCAGCCGCCGGAGTCGTGGCCCTCGCCGAGTTCCGGAATGACCGGGTCGGCGACAGCGAGCAGATCGAGCGTGACGCGCGCGCGCCGCTGCTGTCATCGGTCGGCCCGCTGAGGACGCCCGACGGCCTGGGCGCGTACCCGCTCGCGACGGTCGTGGCGCCTCGGTCCGGTGCCGCAGAGGCGTACAGCCGGTTCCGAGCCAACCTCCAGTTCGTCTCTGTCGACCAGTCGCTCGACTCGCTTCTGATCGCCAGTGCCCAGCCCGGCGAAGGCAAGACCCTGACCGCAGTGAACACCGCGGCAGCCTGGGCGCAGACGGGACGTCGAGTCCTACTGATCGACGGCGACCTTCGGATGCCGTCGATCCACACGGCCTTCGGCACGCGAAATGACGCCGGCCTGACCACGGCGCTCATCGAGGAGTCGAGCCAGGCGCCAGAGCGGTTGATCCTCGAGAGCGGCCAGCAGAACCTGTCGGTCCTGCCGAGCGGGCCCCTGCCTCCCAACCCCGCCGAACTGCTGTCCTCGCATCGCATGCGGTCGTTGCTGGAGGCCCTGAGGGCCTCGTACGACTTGGTCGTCATCGACAGTTCGCCACTCTCAGCGGTCGCCGATGCGGCGATCTTGGGCGCGCTCGTCAGCGCGACCGTGATCGTCGTCGACAGCGAGCGCGGCAAGCGACGGGCGCTCATCCGGGCCCGCGATCAACTCGCCCTTGCCGGCGCGAACGTGATCGGTGTCGTGATCAATCGCGCCCCGGGCGGGCGGGGCCTCGATGAGCCGGGGGCGTACGGCGGCTATCTGCGCGCGCAGCCTGAACCCGCATCACCCACGGCGGACGGTGTGACATCTTCGCCCGCCGGCAGTCCGACGCCCACGTGGGGCGTCTCGCGGGCGACGGAGTCGGCCCCGCGGAGCGGCTCGAGCCGGACGTCTGGCTGAGGCTGGTCACTGCCCGTGGCCTACCCCGGTCATCTGTCACGTGGCCTGTGGCAGCCGTCCTTCGACAACGGCGGTCAACGTCTCGCCCAGCACGTCGAAATCGTGCCCCCGGCGAACGTAGTCCAGTCCGGCCGCGCCCATGCGCTGGAGATCGGCTGGCGGCGTGTCGGCGAGACGCAGGAATGCGCTCGCGAGCGCCTCGGGGTCATCTGGCCTGATCGTCACCCCGGCCGCGCTCGCCTCGACAGGGTCGTACGCGCACTCGCAGGCGAAGACAACCGGGCGCTCGGCCGCCATGTACTCGAAGAGCTTGTTGAAGCTGACGCCGTACCGGTAGACCGGAGTCCACGTCGTATGGACCACGGCGGCGTCGAACGAACGGAGGATGCGGGGCACGTTCGTCTTGGGGATCGACGCGAGTACCGCGACCCCCGGCTGACCCTGGGCTGTGGCCTCGACTACCGGTCTCTCGGGTCCCCCGCCGACGACAACGAGCCCGATGCGTCGCGGAGCCCGCTCCTCCGCCAGAGTCGCCGCCTCGACGAGCAGTTCGGCCCGATTCACCCTGCCTAGCGCACCGACGTACCCGACGATGAAGCGGCCCTCGCCACGGAGACGATCAACCGCCGCGAGCACGTCCGCCGCAGCGGGCACCAGTTCCTGACGATCGGCGCCTTCGGCGAAGTGCTCGAGATCGGCGCCGTTGGGGAGGTACACCACCCGGTCGTCGGGGAGCCCTTGCCCGCGGAGGTAGTCGCGAATCCCGGGCAGCAAGGTGATGACCGCCGTGGCGTGACGGACGAGGAACACCTCCAGCGACCTTAGACCGCGTTCCAACGGAGACCCGATCCGCAGGGCGCCGAGGTCCACCAGCGTCTGCGGCCAGAGGTCGCGGATCTCGAACACGAACGGCACGCCGCGCGTTCGGGCCGCGAACCACGCCCCGAACGCGGCAAACGGGTGGACGGTTGAGCCGATCACCACGTCTGGGCGGGCTTCGCCCACCTGGGCCATCAGGAACAGCACCATGAACGACAGCATATTGAGCACGCGCCTAGCCGAGTTCCCCTGATAGGGGATGGTCCGCAGCCACACGAACTGGACCCCGTCGACACGCTGCCGACGAGCTAGCGAGCGTCCCCACGAGAAGCGCTGTCGATGGCTGCCGTGGTCAAAGCCGGCCGCGAAGATGGTCACCTGATGTCCACGCGCCTGCAGCTGACGGGCGAGCGAATAATGCCGCGTGCCCGCCGGGACGTTGGGACCCGCCGCATAGTGGTTGACGATCCACACGTGGCGGCCGGCGTGTGGCCTCTGGCTCCTTGTGTGGTCAGTGTCGGGCATAGCGGTCAGCCGTCGCAGCCAAGAGGACTCTGTGGGCTCTGCTTAGGACAGACAGGGGGCGGTCCGGATCCGTGCGGCGCGGCGCGACCCTCGGCGCCCGGGCGCTCGAGCCAGGCGCCGTTATCCGCCAGCGGGAATGCATCAGACCCCCATCCTCAGCTCGACGAAAGCCCGCCGGCCGCTGTTCACCGGACCAGACCGGCGACGAGCTCACGGTACCAGCCCATGTCGCGACGACCGGCGACCCTGTCATTGTGCACAAGCAGGACGGCCTCGCCCCCAGTGGGCTTGCAGCGGGAGATGAGGTCGCGAGCCCTAGCGGCAGCCGTTCCGCGGTCGAGGCCCATGTACTCGAACAGCGTCGTGTCCATGACGATCAGCGGCCGCTCGCTCAGCGCCATGGGTCGCCGTTCGACTGGGTCGAAGAGCTGGTACTCGTGGCAGGTCCCTGCACGGAAGCCGATCACCTCGGCAAAGCCGATCGTCGAGTCGTGCGCCAGCCCGAGCGACTCATGAGCTCGCGCCGTGTCGGGCCAGCGCCATCGCAGGAAGTGTTGGCGGACGCCCCATGACTCGCGCTCGATACCGGCTGACCGACACGCGGACTTGAGGCTCTGCAGTTCATCTCGCAGCACCTCGGGTCGGTCCGCGGTCGCATAGCCCGCGTGCAGCCCAATGTCATGGCCGCGTTCGTGGATCCGCCGGAGGATGGCGGCGAATGGCGGATCGTCGACACGGTATCGGAAGTCAGCGTGCGACGGATCCGTCCCGGCCATGAAGTAGAACTGACTCGTCAGGCCTTGCCGTTCGGCCACGTCCATCAGTGCGTCCATCGTGGCCAGCGGGTCGCGGTCAACGCGACCAGACCTGGCATCGAGAATTGCCCTTGTGCGCGCGGTTGCGAGGACGGGGTCGTGACGCCGAACCAGGTCACCGATGATCGAGCGTGCGACCACGCGGGCCGGACGGCCCCAGGCGGCGAATGGAGTGTCGATGTCGTGGGTCAGGCGAAGGCGGAGCGGCGTCGGCGCAGTGGGATGTGGCAACTCCGGCCATCGGGCGCTGATGGCTGCTCCGAGGAGCGCAGCGTACTCGTCCGCCAGGGGCCGGTCGACGAAACCCTCTGAGGCCGCGAGCGACGCCTCGAACGGGAACCGAAGGTGGTCGTCACGAGCTGTCGAGATGACTTCCTCGCATCGCGCGAGGAGCCAGAACATGCTCCCGAGCACGTCCACCGTGACATCGATGCGCGTGCCATGGTCGATCCAAGGGGCGCTGCTCTGAACATCGGTGCCGAAGAGGACGGGCAGGCTGGTGTGGCTCGTGTCGCCGGACGCCGTCGGCGGCACGGTGGTCCTGGCGAGGGGGCTGAGGGGCGCCGAAGTTGGGGTGGTGAGCCACGAATCGCCGGCCACGCTGAACAACAGCTCGGGCAAGGCGACTTCGCGTGCGTCCTCGCCGCCCGCCAACCGGAGCACCGTCCACGCTGGCGGCCCGGGCAATGCCGGGGCGCTTGGGTCCACGGCCTCAACGATCTCAATGCCGAGCCAAGCAGCGGCCAGACCGAGAACCCAGGTGCGCTCCGGACGTCGGAACGGGGGAACGCGAGCCACGAGTGTCGTCCGAGCGGCCATGGACGTCACTCCGGTACCTCATCGCCCTGAGCCATATCCCTCCCTCCGAGACCGCGAGCCAGGGGGTCCTGGGGCCCAGCAGTCGGCTCAGTGCGAGCGGCCACGAACCGGTCCACCGCATACCACGACACTAGCCCATAGGCCAGGTAGGTGAGGCTCCGCCCCACGCTCAGGAAGATGGCGGCACCGACATCCGACATGCCGAGCGCCGCGGCAACTGGGATGGCGCCGCCGATGAGCAGGAACCGGACGACCTCACGAACGAGGTGCAGGCCCTGGCGCTCGAGCACGAGGAGGACGTCCCCGGTCGCGCCGACCGCGAATTCAAGGAAGAAGGACGGGGAGAGAATGGCCAAGTACACGCCGACGGGGGCCCACGGGGTCCCGAAGACGGGACCGGCCAGAACCGGAGCGAGGAGGATCACGAGCAGGGCGGGAAGCACCCCGGCCAACGCCAGGACCCGCGTCGTCCTGGTGAAGAGGTATTTCACGTCGCGTGGCGTGGTCCGCGCCAAGTTTGCCGTCTCTGCAACGTACACCTGACTCACTGCGGCGGCGACCAAGGCCAGCGGAAGGGCGCCCACGCGGGCCGCCAGTGCATATCGTCCACCGACGTCGGAGCCGTAGGCGGCAACGATGAGGAGCACTGGCGATTGTTGTCCGAGTGCGGACAAGAGGGCCGACCAGCTGGTGATCAGCGGGAACCGGCGATACCGCTGTGCGGCAGCTGCGATGCCGGACCAGGACGCCCGCCGGAGGAGCGCCGAATCCAGCCGCCATCCCGCCCTGACCAGCTGGATCGAACCTGCCGACCGTCCGGCGGCGTCGCCGATCAGGAGCCCGGGCGGGCCGAGCCGCAAGGCGCCGAGCGCCAGCTGCCCAATCGTGACGACCAGGCCCTGGACCACGCGCGAGCCAGCGATGGCGCCGAACGTGCGGGTGCGCAGCGCCCAGCCCGAGAAGGCATTCCCGACACCGGCAGCAAACTGGGCGATCGGCAGGATGAGGATGAACCCTGTCAAGGTCGGGGCTCCGAGGAGCGCCACAAGCCACGTCCCCGCCACGAGCAGGATCGTCATCGCGAGCAGGCTCGTCGCCGCTGCTGCCAGAAGCGAGAGTGCGAGCAGATTCGCCGCGACCTCCCCGGACGGCGGCAGCGGAATGGCAATGTCGTAGCGCAGGCACGTGATCGTGAGGAGCACCGACAGGATGGACACTGCCACCGCATAGGCGCCGAAGTCATCTGGCTGGTACACCCGCGTCAAGATCGGTGACGTGGCGATGACCAAGATCTGGGCGATCCCGGTGCCTGTGGCGAGCGTCGCCACTCCACGGCCGAAAGTGCCGCGCAGGCCGGGTAGTCTGCTGAGTCGCGACGACATGCGGCTCATTGTGCCCAACAGTCGGGCCGAAGTCTGGCGCATCGGGTGCCACTCGCGTGCGGGGGCCCTTCCGCCGAGCCGACCGTGCGTGCCGGCCTCCCGATGAGGCGGTACTGTTCGTGGCTGCAAGGGAGGAGAGACTGCCTGTCATGAGCATCGGGCGCCCGCTCGCCGCTGCGGCAACCCGAGTCCGACGCCGCTACCGCGGCACTGATCGGTCGGCCGAGTACGCTCGCCTGCTGGGGCTGGCGGCGGCTGCTGGGTACGAGCTCGTGAGCCTCTCGGAGTTCGTCGACCGAACCCGCCAGGCAACTGGCGATCGCTCGCGCCTCGTTGCGCTCCGACACGATGTCGACATCAACGACGTCGAGGGCAATCGCGCGTTCTACCAGCGAGAGCTCGCAGCCGGCGCGCGCTCGACCTTCTACTTCCGATGGACGACCGCCCCGGCCCACCGACGGCTCATCGAGCGCCTGCTGGAGGACGGCTTTGAGGTCGGGTACCACTTCGAGGAGGCGGCGACCGTCGCCAAGCGCCACTGCCTCCACAGCCGATCGGCCGTCGAGGCCCGCCAGGACGAGGTGGAAGACCTGATGCGTCGACGCACGGCGGAATTCCGACGGCGCTGGAACCCCGGGCTCAAGTCGGCCGCGTCGCACGGCGACTGGATGAACCGCAGGCTCGGGCTCATCAACCACGAGTTGGTGAGCGTTCATCTACTGAACGACTGCGGCTTGGCGTTCGAGGCGTACGGCGATGCGATTCTTGGGCGGGCTGACGTGTACGTCAGCGATGTTGCACGGCCAGGCTCTCGATGGAGCCGGGACTACGGCCTCGAGGCCGCGATCGCCGATGGACACCGGTGGATCTGCATGCTCACGCACGAGCGGCGCTGGCACGAGAATCTGGCGGCGTCGGTCGAAGCCGACCTCAGGCGCGCCGCGGACGAAGCCTGGTACAGCCTGCGCTCCTCCGTTGGCACGGTGTTCTGCAATGGCCGCGACCCGCGGGCCGCCGAATCACTCGTCATCGACCGCGACGAAGCCGAATCCCGCTGATGACGACCCTGGGCAGGCGAGCCTCCCATTCGTGGCGGCGCCTCGCGGGCGATCGCGCGCCACGACACCTGGCCGTCGTTACCGTGCTCTCGACGGGCGCCGCGGCGGGCGCCGCGGCGGGCGCTCTGGTGGCAGTCGCCGGACCAGGGCTGGCCATCGCCCTCGTAGCTGCGACGGTTGGCGTCTTCGTCGTCGCGACGATGCCCGGCTTGATGCTCGCCATGTATCTGCTGATCCCCTTCTACAAGGGCGCAGTACAGCCGTATCTGCCGATCGACGTCACCGTGGTCATCGCGTCAGCCAACGCCCTCCAGGTTGTCCCCATGCTCCTTGACCGTCGTGCTCGCGCTATACCGACGCCTGGGCTCGTCATGTGGTTCGGCTTGGCCGCGCTCGTCATTGCAGGGACGCTGTGGGCGCCTGACCAGCAGAGCGCGTTCACCGCGGCTGCGAACTTCGGGCTCCTGGTGACGATCCCGCTCGGGGCTGCCTGCCTGCGCGTCGGCTCTGAGCTGCGCTATGTCAAGCAACTCCTGTGGGGCTTCCTCGCAATCGGCGTCGTCACCGCCATCCTGGGGGTGGCGAACATCTCATCGCTGGACCGGCTGACCGTGCTCGGCATGGACACCATCAACGTCGCCGCTGCCGCGATGTTGCTGCCGCTCGTCGGGTTCGGTTTCCTGATGGCACAGAAATGGCAGTCTCTCAAGGTACTGGTGTTGGCATTGGCGCCCGCAGCAGCCCTGGTTGCCCTCGCGTCCGGCTCGCGAGGCCCCGTCCTCACCTTCCTGATCCTGATGCTTGCCGCTGGAGCCGTTCGTGCGACCCACATCCGAGTGGTCCGGCCCAGGGTGGTGGTGGGCAGCCTGATCGTCCTCGCCACTCTGGTGGGCGTGGTGACCGTCGCGTCCGCGATGCTCCCCGCAACAGCGCTGCAACGCTACTCGTTGTTCGGCAGCTTCCTGAGCAGCGCTGTTGGCGGCAGCAGCGCTCCGACTGGTGACACGTCGTCCGAGGCAAGGGTGAGACTGATTGGGGTCGCCTTCAGCATCTTCACGGACCACCCCCTGCTGGGCTCGGGGACTGCCGGGTTCGCGGCTCTGAGCCCCTATTATGTGGGTCCCCTCCTGGCCGACGTATACCCGCACAACTCGGTCATGCAGTTCGCCGCGGAGTACGGGGTCGTCGGCTTGTCCCTCTTTGCGGTATTCGTGGGCCTAGCCCTGACCCGCCGTCTGCCGCGTGATGCGGCATGGACGACCGCCCGCCTCCTCGCGATGTTCTTCCTGCTCAACTCGCTCCTGAGCAACAACGTCTTCCAGGACCGCACGATGTGGGGCCTGCTGCTGCTTCTGCTGCTCGCGCGCGTCGTCCCGGCATCCGGGGGTGCCGCCGACCTGCCGGTGGTTGCATCGCCGGGACCTAGCGCGCGATCAACGACCCGTCCGTGGTCAGCACGTTCGAGTCTCAAGCCTGGAGCATCGTGACCACGTGAAGGACCACCCTGCTGCGCCCACCCGCCCGAGCATCGGGATGGTCCTGTACGCGGATCTCACCTACGACAGCCGTGTCAGGCGCGAGGCCGTGTCGCTCGTTGCCGCGGGCTTCGACGTCACGCTCGTCTGCCTGTCTGGGCCGTCTGATGCACGCGATCTGCCCGCGGGCGTCAACGTCGTCTACCACGCTCCGCCACGCAAGGGAGTGATCCCGGGTACACCGGTGGCGACGCGACCGCTGGGCCGCATCCGACGACGCCTCGCGCAGTTGGGCTGGCTCCTGTCCTATATCACGACGCTACGGTCATGGGGTCGAGGCGTCCCACGACTGGCGCATGACGCGGATGTCTGGCATCTCCACGACCTGACTGCTCTCGCCGGCGTCTTGCCAGCGCTGCCGCCTGGCGCCCGGGTCGTGTACGACGCCCATGAGCTGTTCCTGGAATCCGGCCTCGCGGCAACGCTCCCGGTTCCGGTACGACGCCTCCTCCACGCATACGAGCGGCGGCTGGTGCGCCGGGTCACAGCCATCGTGACGGTAAACGATGAACTGGCCAGCGTCCTGCGGCGTCGTTACCCGACCAGCCGCATGGTGGTGGTGCACAACTGCCCCGGAAGCTGGGTGCCGCCCGAGCCGCGGCCGACGCTGATCCGGGATGCGGCCAAGATCCCTGCAGGGGCCCCCATCGTCCTCTACCACGGCGGTGTGGGCGCTTCGCGCGGCATCGAGCAACTGATGGATGCGATCTCTGAGCCGGGGCTGGAGCGCGTGCACCTGGTCGTGATGGGCCGCGGCCCCATGCGCGAGACGTACCTCGAGCGCAGCCGTAGGGCCCCCTGGCTCGGAAAGGTGCATGTCCTCGACGCGGTGCCACCTGACGAGCTCCTGCTATGGGTTGCCTCGGCAGACATCGGCGCCCTGCCAATCCAGCGGTCGACGCTGAACCACTACCTCTCCACGCCTAACAAGCTGTTCGAGTGCATGGCGGCGGGCGTACCGGTCGTAGCCAGCGACTTCCCCGCGATCCGCCAAATCGTGAACAGTGACCCGGACAACCCGCTCGGCATACTCTGCGACCCAGCCTCGGTCGAGCAGCTAGCACAGGCGATCAGATCTCTGAGCGACTTGGGACCAGTGGACATGGCTGCCCTGAGGGCTTGCTGCCTGGAGGCTGCCCATGGGAAGTGGAACTGGGAGCGCGAGGTCGCCGGCCTCGCGGAACTCCACCGGGACCTGGCGTTTAGCGCGGATCGAG
Source organism: Chloroflexota bacterium (assembly GCA_021812735.1). The sequence continues at coordinate 9,354 of JAKAMV010000241.1, forward strand.
TGGACGCCGGCCCTCCGGAACGTCAGCGGAAGTAGAACTGGAGGTCGCCCTCGTCGAGAGCACCGCCGCCATCCTGCTCGAATGGCGTCCACGTGACCCCATCCTCGGAGTACTGGGCGTGTCCGTCGGCGAACGTAGTCGCCGAGCCGAAGCCGTACTCCACGCCCTTGCGGATCGCGAACACCGAGTAGCCGGTGTCTGCAGCTGTCGACAGCACGACCGCATACGATCGGCCTGCGGCGAGCGTGAGCGGCGCGCTCATCGACCAAGTCTGCCACGTCGCATGTCCCGGGCCGCCGTGGTCTCCGGGGACTCCGATCGGGATATCCGCGGCGGCGATCGTGCCACGGTCAGACACCGATCCGTCGGCGCTCTGCAACTCCAGCACGAGCGGGCTGGTGCCCGAGATCCGCATCAGGCGCACGCTGAACGACCGAACCTGGCGATCGCCGCCGCTGACGGTGAATGCCTCGCGTGCTCTCCCCGGTCCTGAGATCTCCTTCGCCGAGCGCACCCACGCCTCCAGGTAGCCCTCGCCGGCTGTCACCCCGTTGGCGTAGTCGAGCTGCATGATGGGCACCGTGCCCGGGAGATCCGCCCATTCTCCCTCGCCGTTTCTAGTTGGCTCACCCCAGTCGGTGTCGCTGAACGCCGGTTGGCGGGGCGAAGTCGGCTGGTACATGAAGATGCCGTTGACCGACGCGAAGTTGGCGGCGGGATCGGCGTCGATGTTGCGGAACACGACGTGGTAGAGCTCCCCGGCCACCAGCGTCGCCGGCGCTGCCCAGGCGACGATCGGAAACGTCGTGGTCGGCGTGAAGGTGGTAGTCGCCAACAAGGTGCCGGACGGGGCATGGGTGGCGGTCCCGTCATCAGGTTGGACGGTCGCCTCGATCGTGCCGCCGGTTCCCGCTCCGTAGCCAGGGTGGTCCGCCCCCATGACGTAGAGGCGAATAGAAACCAGAGCCGAACTTGTGGTCGCTCTGAAGCGGAAGCTGGTGGACGTTGCGTCGGGACCACCAACGACAGTGTTGTTCAGTGCGTCCATCCCGATCGCCGATCCATAGACGGACCCGGGGTTGTAGGCGCGGCTGTCCGGGCTGGGGCCGGTGGGTGACGCCGGCGAAGGGCCGGCGGGAACCCGCAGCGCGAGCGCCAATCCGGCGCCCACCACGATGACCAGAGCCGTGCCCGCGAGTACGAGCCGGTGAGGGAGCTGGCGTTGGGTGGGCTGAGGGACGGCCAAGCGTCCCACCAGAGGCTGCGCCGCCAAGTCAGGGCGGGCCGCTGTCCGGTGCACCGCTAGTCGCCCAAGGCAAACTGCAGATCGCCAACCGTGCGATTCGTTTCCCCGCCCGGTTGGTCGAAACCGAGCCACGTCGAGCCGGTGGTGTACTGCGCGGTACCGTCGGAGAAGTACGTGCTGGCTGGAAAGCCCCAAGCTGCCCCATGGCGGATCACAAAGGCGTTGTAGCTGGTGCCCGTCGGCGCCGAGAGCACCAAGTTGTAGCTGGTAGCCGAGGCCAGCGTGACCGAGGTGCCAAACGAAGCTGTGGCCCAGACCGGGTGGCTGCCCGTGGAAATCGAACCTCCCGACACGCTCGCCTGCGCAACGAGTTAGC
>JAKAMV010000242.1 GCA_021812735.1 Chloroflexota bacterium
TCTCGGACTGCCGCGTCGACGATCAGGTACCAGCCCAGACCACCGGAGAAGTCGCTGCGCATGCGCCGGATACTCAGGATCGTGAGCGGGGTGTCGCGGTAGAGCTCCATGCTCCCGCCTTCCCAGGGAGCGTCGAGCTCGGAGACGCTCTCGGCGGCGGCGATCTGCCCCAGGATGGCCTCGACGGCGTCGTCGCCGGCTTCGGGGACCTGCGAAAGCATGCTCTCCCAGATTTGGACGGCAGCCGGGCGGACGAGCACGGGCTCGGCGTCGGACGGCGTCGCCGTCGGCTCCTGGGCGGGCGTCGGTGTGGGGGTCATCGGACCTCTCCTTTCGGTGCAGCGGCATCTGGGACCGCCCCAGACGCGGGCGTGCCAATGGGGGATGGCGCAGCGCCGAGGTGCTGGTCGCGGTGCTCCACGACTTCGGCGACGGCGCGCAGTGGCATGGGCCAGTTGTGGGCCCAGGTGGAGACGTATCGGTCGCAGAGGTAACAGTAGGCGCCCGAGCCCCGTGCGTCAGCGCGCCAGCCCCACCACCAGCGGGCAGCGGGGTGACGAAGACGGGCAAGCTCGGTCATCCGAATATCCCCGGGGACCACGTCGCCTTGGTGACGGGCGGCCCAGGGTGTGCCGAACGGAGAGTGTTGCCGTCTCATGTCGGTCGCGTCCCACGCCAGAGTGCCCAGAGCACGGCGACGCCGGCGAGCGGGAGCGGGGCGAAGATCCAGGGCGGCCCAGCGGCCGCCAGACCGTCGAGCACGACTACCGCCAGCGCGAAGATGACGAAGGGCAGGATGATGCGCAGCATCGTCAGTCCTCCACCTGGCGCTTCCTGCTGTGCAGTCCGACCTTGCAGGCGCTGCAGATGCCGTCGTCGTCGGGGGTGACCCCGCACTCACAGGCGTTGCAGGCGCAGAGAAGACTCGAAAGTTGCGGGTGCGCGTCGAGCAGCGCCTTGAGCCGCTCCTCGAAGAGCTCTTCAGCGCGGGCGACAGTGAGGTAGTCAGCAGCGACCTCGGCTGCGCCAGGTGACCCAGTTGCCAGCTGTTGGTCCCACAAGCGGGTGTGGTGCTCTTGGGCTCTGATGAACGCTCGGTGCGCTGCGAGCAGCTGACCGAGCTGCTCGCGAAAGGACATCGTCATCAGCGGAGCCTCCTAGCCTCTGTTAGGCCATTGATAGAAATCCATCAGGTGCCACATGTTCGCCTGGGCGCCCAGCTTGATGATCGACTGCCAGTAGGCGGAATTACCGAACACGCGGACGTTCGCCAAGTCCACTGCAAAGAGCGAGCCGTCATCGCGCATCACGAGCACCGTGCCAGTCGCCACGTCGGCGTCAAGGATGTCTGCCGGCAGCCAGGCCGTCTCTGCGTTTGGGCGCCACGCCCCCGGCATGTGGGTCATCGTCTCAGATCTCCCGCGCCTGCGCCGCGGCCGCAGCGGCGTGGATCTTCTCCTTCACTGCCCAGTAGGCCTCCCAAGCGTCGGATGCTTCGGATGCGGCGACCGTGTAGGCGTCCCAAGCAGCGTCGCGGCCGGGGACCGCAGCCCAGTAGGCCTTCCAGGCGGCGACGTCTTCGGCTCCGGAGGCGTAATAGGCGTCCAGCGCATCGTTCGCCTTGTTGACCGCGGCCTTGTAGGCGTCCCAGCGAGCAGTCCTCCTGGCGACCGCTTCCCGCCAGGCGGCGACGGCCGTGGAAAGCTCATCAGTCCCATCCATTTCGTACCCTCCTGATGCCGGGCTCGATCTGACCTGTTCTGCACAACCGCGCGGCGTGCGCCGCGGCGGCATGCCACTCGGCGCAGTGGGCTCGATTGTGCAAGATGCTGTCGTTGCCGCGGTGGTCATCGGTCATCGCCGAGCAGAGCGTCGGCGAGCATCTCAGTGATGCGCATCTCGGCCACCTGCTCGGCTTCGTAGGCCCGGCAGGCGTCCGGATCATCGCCATGCAGCTCGCAGTGCCACCCGCCGTCAGCGTCCTCGAAGCCCGGATCGAGGTCGCCCCACGTTGCTGCCGCGAGCGGGTCGCGGTCGATCCCGAATACCGGCCTGGTCATCGGGTCACCTCCACGATCGAGGCGCGGGCGGCGCGGGCGGCGGCGCCGGAGGCGTCGGCAGCGGCGATCGCGGCCTCGTGCATGACGGGGGCGTCGTAAATACCAGCGCGGGCGCTGGCCTCGGCGTAGGCAGCCTTGGCCGCGGCGTGGGCAGCCTGGGCCGTCTCGCGGTCGGCGACCGGGGCGAGAGCGGCGAGGCGGTCGGCGTGCTCCGTGAGTCCGGCACCCCGTAGGGCGCCTACGGCCCGCTGGCGGGCAGCCTCGGCGGTGGCGAGCGCGGCCTGGTCGCGGGTGGCTACGCGGGCGGGAACGACGCCCCGGCCGTGGCAGAGGTGGCAGAGTCCGTGGTCGACGTGCGCCCAGCGCGGAACCCAGTCCGTGCCCTGGCAGCGCGGGCAGACGATGAGCTCGAGCTTGGTGCTCACGATCATTCCGTGTGCCTCCTTCCTGGCGACCGACACACTAGCACTGTGCTAGTGGGCTGTCAAGAGGGAAGATGCACTTCGGCTGTGACGATGTGGCGGTCGCCCGGACGCCGGAGCTTGTCGCCCGAGACGACCTGCCAGCCTGGGCCGACCTGCCGGATCGTCAACCGAGCCCCGCACCCTGGGCAGAGGGCTCGGTAGAAAGCGAGCGTGTCGGCAACCGCCCGGGGACGGACCGGCCACGGTCGCACCGAGTGCGGGCAGAGCATCTGGGCGGGGAGGACTCGCCGCGCTGTCATCGTTCGGCGCCTCCCCAGTGCAGTTGGATCAGGCCTCGGAACCTGACCGCGCGGCGACCGTCTCCCTCGACCATCGCGAAGGCGACGCGATTTCCGTTGACGGTCCGAGTCGGCAGACTGCTCATGGGTGCTTGCCTCCGGCAGGATGAGATGGCTTGATCCGTGTCAGGTCGACGGGCGCTCCTGGCCTCGGCACGGTCAGGCCGGTCACCGCCTGCTGCATGAGCTGACCCTGGCGCGTCTCGTGGGCAAGCTCCCCCAGGAACCAGGCTGCCGTGTAGAGCTGTGCCGGGCTCGCTCGATCGATCCGGATCGTCAAGTCGGCCATCCCCGGTCCGGCAAACTCAAGGATGATGCGCGGCCGATCAGCGGATTCGTGCTCGTCCATCGCTCACACCTTCGGCTTCGGCGCCGGAGCGGGGGTCGTGGGGGGGGCCGGTGGCGGGCCGACCTTGACCGTCGCTGCGGCCTCTTTCGCTGCCTGCTCGACGCGCCGCTGCGCGTCCTGTGCGCGCTTGAGTGCGTCGGCAAGGACCGCACCGGAGACTTCGGGCATGGTCGTGCTCCTTTCAGGCGCCAGGGGCCGCCCCAACCGCGGTCGGCGACGGCTCGTTCGGCAGTGCTGTCTTCATGTGGATCGAGAGGAACGCCCAGGCGTCCCAAGGGAGGTATCCGAGCTGCTCGAGCTTCTGCTGGGCGGTCGCTTGGTCCCACAACTTGGCTTTGAACCCCGCGGCGATCTCTGCTGCGGTCAGTGTATGCACGTTGGCCGCGCGCTCATAGTCCCAGATTCCGACGATGTCCGCGATGCCCGAGTCGGGGAGCTTGAGCTGCGCGAGGGTGCCCAGGGCGGTGGCTCGGCTGATCTTGTGGCCGACGTAGAGCGTGTGGATCCGGCCGACCGCCGCGAGCAGGAACCGCTGTTGCAGCTCCACGTCGACGATCGAGAGGATGAAGTCTGCCTCTTCGGCGGTGTAGCGCAGCGACTCAAGGAGGTTCAGCGCGGTCGGACGATCGATCAGCCTGTCGCGGTAGAGAGTGCGCACGATCGACTCAGCCAGGTCCTTGGTCTTGGCCAGCTTCTGCTGGGCCCCCGAGTCGACGTACGCGGCTGCCAGCTCGTCAGTCAGCCCCGACTTCTTGAGCAGCGCGACCGCCTGGTCGCGTGTCAGGCTCCCCTCGTGGAACATCGCGGTGACGGTGCGCGGCGGTGGCAGGTACTCGGAGAGCGCCCGGTACGGTTCGAGCCACTTGTTGCGATAGTGCGACTCCAAGACTGCCTGCTCGAACGAGACGACGCCCAGACCGCGCCCTTCCCACGGGATGACGCCGCGGTAGGCCATCGTGGCCGCCTCGAGCGGGGACGGGCCGGATCCGACTGTGCCCAGCAGCCAGTCCCACTGCGTGACGTCACCTCCGAACGCGGCGAACTTCGCCTTCGCCTCGTCGACGGAGAGCTGCCCCTCGACCGCCGCCGTCATCGCGTCCACCGGCGACGGCTGCTGGACCGCCAGCTCGCGGATCAGGTCGGCCCACTCGTCGCGCAGGCGGCCCTGGCGGATGCCGGTGAGATACCGCGCCTGGTCGATCAGCCCACGGCGCAGCGCCACGGCCAGATCCCCAGGAGCGGGGGCGTCGCCGGTGTTCAGCACCATCTCGTGGAAGCGCGCCTCGTCGATCCCCGACTGGCGCGCCTCGCCGGCCGCCGACGCTTCGTCGCGGATGTTGCGGACCACGGCGAGCGCGAGATCTGCCGGCGAGAGCGGGACGAGCGGGGTCGCGCTGTTGACCGCGTTCGTCAGCGCCTGCTCGTACGGTGCGAGGACCGCGCCGACCGCAGCGCCGACGAGCTGCCAGAGGATGATCTGGAGCAGCGTGTTGTTGGTCAGGGCACCGAGCGGTCCGGCACCGGCACCTGCACCTGCTGGAGACTCTGCGACCATCTCAGACCCTGACTCCGAGCAGCGGACCCAGCACGTCGTCCACCCCCGAGCGCAGTGCACCGCTGGCGCCGGCGACCGCCTGCGCCGTCCCTTGTGGATCGCGGATCGCTGCACCAAGGAGCCCGATGAGGAGCCCCAACGTCGCAGCGTCGCCGATCGCCGTGAGCGACGGCAGCTGCGGCTTCAGGTAGTTGCAGGTCGGACCGACGCACTCGCGCTGCATGGTCTCGACGCGCTCGATCACCTGCGTGAGTTCCTGCACGAGGGGGACCGCGAGCAGCGGAGCCAGCTCCTTGGCCAGGTCGGTGATCTGCCCCTCGACCGCTTTGACGTCCGCCCCGATCGTCGTGTCCGCCCAGGTCCGGACGCCGGCGATCGCGGCCTCGAGCAGCGCGACCTTGGCAGCCAGCTCGTCGGCGAGCCTGGCGTCCCCCTCAGCGCGCGCCTGCGTCTCTGCGGCGACGGTCGTCTGCAGCTCGAGCTCCAGCTCGTGGGCACGTACGTCTGCCAGGTGCCGCACGCTCACGACCTGGGCATCGGTGTACGCCTGCGCTTGAGCGACCGCCTCCTGGCGCGCCGCGGGGATCGCCTGGTGGAGGAGGTTGGCGATCGCCGACCAGATCGCACGGTTGAGGGGAGAGAGCGCGGCGACGGCGGCAGCGATCTGGGCAACCTTGCCAGTCAACTCCGAGATCGTCGACCAGAGCGCGCTCGGGGCCCCGGCGAGCACCGCCGCGAGCGCGCGCACCTGGGCGATCAGCCCCTCGATCATCCGCACGGTGCTGCTCAAGAACCGCGTCAGGGCAGCGACGGGCGCGCCGATGAGCTGCGTCACCGGCGCCGCCATACCGTCGGCCCAGGCGAGCGCCCGCGCGGCGACCGCTGCGAGCGCCGACGCGACGAACCCGGCGGCAGCTCCGCCGACGACAGGGATCTGCTGGAGCGTCCAGGTCAGCGGCTTGGAAAAGAGAACGCCGACCGCCCAGGCGAGAAGGAGCCCCGCCAGCCCGATGATGACGAGGTCGAAGGGGACGTCGAGGAGCAGGGGCATGCTGCACCCTCAGCCTTTGAGCGCGGCCACGGCCTCCATCGCCGCCGCGCGGGCCGCGACCGCCTGGCGGACCGACTCCGGCGTGTACTGCGCGTCCGGCACGAAGACCGAACCGGTCGCGCCGGACGCCGTGCGGAACGTCACCACGACCCCCGAGACGAACGCGCCGCTCGGTCCGGGACGGTAGTCCTCCCGCTGCGCGATGATCTCCCAGTTCGGCGTGTTCCCCGGCATCGGCTCGACCTCCTACTGCGGCCTCGGGCCCGTACCGCCGCCGCCGGTGAGCGCGGCAAGATCCGCGTCGACCCGGGCGGCAAGCTCGGGCAGGGTGACGTTCACGAGCGTGCGAAGCTGGTCCCATGCCGTCAGCAGACCCGATACGCCCGGACCGGGGGACGGTACAGGCCCCGGAAGCGGCGCAGGGATCCCGGTCCCTCCACCGGACTCCGGCGGAGGAGCACCGCCGCCTCCCCCCGGCGGCGTCGTCGCACCGCCACCGCCACCCGCCGGTGGCGGCGTGGTGGACGTCCCGCTCGTGATGTGCGCCACCAGCGCACTCGCTTGCCCCTCGAGGTAGCTGACCCCGTCGTCGAGCGTGGGAGGGTGACCGAAGTGCTCGCCACTCAACCCCTGCGCGGCAGCCCAGGGCGGGCCGAGCAGGCTCGTGCCGACGGCATGGGCTACGTCGACCAGGCCGACGTAGATCGGCGCCAAGAGGACCGTCGGGTCGGTTGCCCCCGAGGGCACCGCCGCCGGCGCGGCGACCGTCGCGTTGACGATCCCGCCCGGCCAGTTCGTCCGCGTCCAGAGCGCCAAGCTCCAGAGCTGCGCCGACAGGTAGGACGCCCCGTCAGCGAGCGATGGGACGTGCCCGAGGTGGTCCGGCGTCAGCCCCTGCACGGCCGCCCAGGGCGGGTCGGCGATGTCCGACCCGAGCGCGTGCGCGAGCCCGACGACCGCCACGTAGAGGTCGCGGTAGGCGCTCGTCGGGTCGATCGTCGGCGTGCTCGTGCCCGCCAGTGGCGCCAGGACCGTCTCCCAGAGGTTGACGAGCGACTGACCAGGCGGCGAGCCGTAGTGCCCGGCGTCCCAGGGCGACTGCCCCAGTGCGCGGAGCGTGGCTTCGACACCCTGCCCGGCAGTGGCCAAGACGCCCGTGTAGAAGCCCAGACCGAGCGTGGCGATGTAGTCGTTCACGCCGGCCTGGAGGTCTGAGTAGGACCAGAAGACCAGCTCGCCTGTGTGGGGGTCGGTGTGCTTGATCCCCGCGACGTTGTGGTCGACGACGAAGAGCGTCGAGGTGCCCCACCCCGTCTCGAGCGCCCACTGCGTCAGCACCGCCCAGGCGTCGATTCCCCGGGCAGCCTGGACCTGCCGAGCGTACGGCAGGAGCTCGCTGACGAAGTCCGCCGGCGTCATGGCCCCTTGACCGGTGGCTTGGTCGTCAGGTCGAACGTCCCGGCCGTGCCGTTTGCCGTCTCGTTCGCCAGCACGCCGATGATGGCCGCCGCGAACGCGTTGAGCGCCGCGAGCTGCTGTGCGTCGAGATGGATCCCGACGACCAGGACGAGCACGTTGAGCGCCGCCGCAACGAGCCCCAGCCAGAGCGCTGGGTTCCGTCCCAAGATCATCATGCGTCCTCCCTACGATCTCGCTCCATCAGGATACACCGGCGATCGCGGCCGGCGAAAGTGGCGACGAGGCGCCGAAGCTCACAGACCCCGTCTGCACGACGTCGAGCAGGAACTGCACGTAGAGCGTGTGGGCGAAGGCCCCTGTGTTGTACGCGCGCAGTTCCCAGGCGCCCGAGCTGATCTGATCGTGCAGCGGCCAGTCGATCGACTCGTCGTCGGCCACGATCCAGGCTCCAGCGTTCCAGGGGAGCACCGGCACGCCGGCGGCGCCGAGCGCCCAGCCAACCTCTCCGCGCGGTCCGGGCGGGATCCGCACGCGGATCTCGCGCACGATCCGCGCGGGCATGGCGAGCGACGTGACCTGCGGCGCACTCGCGGGCGTCCCCGCCGGGACCGTGACGGCGAACGAACGTACCTCGCTAGGCATAGAACAGCACGTCCGAGACGTCGGCAGATTGCGTCCCCGTATAGAGCGTCAGCAGCACCCGGATCTGCCACAGATCGCCGACCACGAAGTTGGGCGGCGTCCACGGCGACGCCAAGACAACCTGCACAACCGTGGGAACACCAGAAACGACCGGGTGCTGCGCCAGATTACTGATGTGCCCATGCTGGTCGATGAGCTGCCAGTTGAGGTATCCCGTCGCCCCCGCGGCCGTCCCGCCCTCGAGAACGCCTGACAAGATCCAGCCGAGAATCAACCCGTTCGGTGCTACAGCACCGTCTCGGTTGACGAACGCTCCTGCGCTGATCTGCGTCGTCGACGCCGTCAGCTGGGTGTTCTTCGTCTGGGCGACGATCCAGTCGGGAAGGTCGTTCGACATGATCACGCGACCTTGACGGCGGTATAGCCGGTCGCAGTCGTCGCTGGCGTTGTCCCGTATGGAGCCACGATGACAGTCGACGCATTTCCGGTGGCGACATAGAGGCTGAGCGTCGCAGCCGCGCTCACCACTACCAACGTGGTCATCGAGAGTTCAACGTAGCCGCCAGAGAGCGCCGGCAGCTCGCTGTCAGCCTGCGTCGGTCCGTTGAGTGTCGCGGTCCCGGATGCCACGACGTCCCACGCAGACGCCAATGCCGCCGTCGCCGCACCGTTCGCGATCGCCAAGTTCCACGTGACAAGCCACGTGCCAACGGCGAGAGTCCCCGTAGTCATCACGAGCGTGTTCGTCCCACCCGCCACTGAGACGTTCGCGCTGAGCACCCCCGAGACGACACTGAGCGCCGGGCTCGGCGCCGCCGGCAACCCGTGATCATGGTCCGCCCTGGCGTCGGCGGCCGACGTCCCGACGGCGGCTGCCGCACCGTAGGCATCGGGTCCCACCACGGTGGTGGCGGCCGGCGGAGCGGGGTTCGCCGGCAACCCGTGATCATGGTCCGCTCTGGCGTAGGCGGTCGACGTCCCGACGGCGGCTGGGGCCCCGAAGACATCGGGTCCCACCACGGTGGTGGCGGCCGGCGGAGCGGGGTTCGCCGGCAACCCGTGGTCGTGATCGGCTCGCGCCGCCGATGTCGACGTGCCGACGGCGGCTGGGGCCCCGAAGGCATCGGGCCCCACCACGGTGGTCGCCAGCGGCGGCCCCCCGGCGCCAGAGATCGTACGGAACTCGACGCCCATCAGCCCAGCTCCAGCTCTGCGGCTCCGGACCCGACAATCACCCGCAGCAGCTGACTGCCAGACGGAGCGACCGCCCAGAGCTGCTCGTTCCCGTCAACCTTGAGCGGCACCGACGCGCCCGCCGCCAGGCGGATCCCCCCGGTCGCTGAGGTATCAGCGGTGACCGATTGTCCACCAATGTAGATGTCCGCAGTGTTCGTGCTGTCTGCCTGCAACAGCGCTCCGTACGTACCGGGGCCCAAGATCTGTTGGGCCCCGGTACCGATAGCGAAGGTCCGACTCTGCATGGCCGTTCCCTCACTCCCGCCCGAGCCTAGCTCGGCAGATTCTGCGCGAGCTCGGCCATGTAGAGCACGACGTCACAGGCCGCCGCCGTCGCCGCGCTCGAGATGATCGACACGTAGATCCCGCCGGCGTTGGCGGAGTTGAGCACCGGGATGCAGGGCAGCCCGGACGCCATGGACAGCTCCACGAAGTACTTGCGCGTGGCTCCGGCGCGGAGGACGCCCGGCCCGGAAACGCGCAGGTTTCCGGTGTCGATCCCCTTGACCGCCACAGCCGCCACTGCCGTGTCCACGCTGTAGCCCAGCACGGCGTAGTCGGTGTTGGCGTGGAGCAGGTTCTCGGTCGTCGTCAGCAAGGTGTCGTACCACGCCCCGGCCGTGTTCGCCGCGGACGGGATCGTGACCACCACCGGCTTGATCGACTTGACGATCCCCGCGATGTCCCCCGGACTGTGGAGCCGTGCGGCAGACCCCGGCAGCTGGGAGTAGTAGACGAGCAGCGCACCGAGCGCCTTGCCGGTCGTCGCTGCCGTACTGAACTCGAACGTCAGCGTGTCCTGCGGCTCCAAGACCTGGGCCATCTCGGCGGTCAAGAGCGACTCCGACGGTGTCTGCCCAGGGTAGAACTGGATGCCCCGCACATTGTCGTGCAGGAGCGGGCTGCGAACGCGCCACGGCGCCACCGCCGTGACCGCGTCGTAGTACGCCGCCAACAGTTTGGCGGTCGCTGTGTTTGGGAAGTTCCGGACTGTGGCGCTGTCGCCCGACGCCATCGTCCCCGCGGCGAAGCTCGCGCCAGACGTCGCTTGAAACGACGCGATCGTGTCGATTGCCGGCATGATGGGGCCTCCTCAGCTCACGCAGTCGCCTAGCGCCGCTGGAACTGGGACATGTGCCGCACCCAGCCGGTCATGCGCGCGATGTTCTGCTCGAGGTTGCCCCGAGCTGGCAGGGCCTGCACACCAGACGCGATGTACGGCAGGAGCTGGCTCATGAACGCCTGCATCTTCGGCTGGGCCGCCGTGGCGCCCGACGCCACCCTCGGGATCCCCTTGGTGACGACCGCCTGCTGCCACTCGGTCAAGCTGACCGAGCTGACACGCGACGCCCACTTGTCCTGTGCCGCGGCGACGTTCTGCGCCCAGACCTGCTTCTGCCGAGCGGCAGCCTGGCCGGGTGCGGTGCGCACACCCTCCACGCCGGACTGGATCCGCTGGGTCGACGCCCCCAGGTTCTGCGCCCACTTCGCGGCTGCCGCGTCGGGGGTCGGGATTGCCATCGTCAAACTCCTTGCACTCGCCGCGCCTGGCGCCAGCGGACGGCCCGCCGCGCTTGAGCGCCCACTGAAAGTCGAACCGCGTTCTCGACCGACCGCCGAACGCCGCAGGAGACGCAGACGCGGGCCCGGTCGGATCGCCACCGCCGGACCACTACGGTGCCACAATCTTCACAAGCGAACGGCTTGGTCGTCACGCTCATGCCGACGTGATACGCCCGAGTGAGAGGATTGTCAAGTCGTTACCGGCGACCTACCACCTCCCCGAGGTCGGCACGGGGCGCTCGAGCATGTTTCACGTGAAACAATCGCCTCTCCCCCCAGAGCCGCCAGAACGCCCCGTAGCGCCCCGCAGACCCCACACCCGAA
>JAKAMV010000243.1 GCA_021812735.1 Chloroflexota bacterium
TCCGGGGCGCTGGACCCTCGGTCTCGGGCATGGCGGTCGACCTCCGTGGGGGGGCAGGCGAGACGTACGGCTGCATCAGTATGTGATCATCCCGGTGGGTCATGCCGACAGGGCCTGCAGTCACGCGAACGCGGTCCGTCCGACCCGCTACGTACGGGGCGCGAGCATGGCGGGGCCGCCTCCCGCAGGGCTGCGGCCGTGCGCTACAATCGGCGACCGTGGGCCGGTAGCTCAACGGTAGAGCAGCGGTCTCTTAAACCGCGGGTTGAGAGTTCGAGTCTCTCCCGGCTCACCAAGCGGTCGAGGGCGGTTCTGAGAAGAGCCATCAGATGCTCCGCGTCGGCGCGGGCTAGGTGGCCCAGCGGTCGGCGACCGTGGCTCGGGATCGCGTCGAGGCAGAGTACGTCCGTGTGCCGCTGCGCGTCGTGGGCCGGAGGCTCGCACAACATGGCGGCGGCCCGCGCGCAGACGTGAAGCACGCGCTCGCCAGCACGTGAGCACCCCTCGCCGGCGGCTTCGCATGGCGGAGCACGAGGCGGCCCGCGGGCCTGGGCGTCTCGGGAGGGGATCCTCGATCCGGCCCCTGATTCGTGCGGCGGAGCGCCCCTGCGCGATCGCCCCAGCCGGATCTCCCTCGAGGGCGGATCGTTGGCGCCCGGTCGTTGGCGCCCGGCCACCGAGAGCACCACACGGGCGCATCGGCCGGCTCACGGACGAGCCGAGTCGGATGGCCCGCCCCGAACCCGAACGGCCACAAGATCGGGCGGCGGAACACAACCGGACCGCCCCGCATGGCCGGCCACGGTCCGCGGAGCGAAAGGAGAGCCACTGGGTAGGAGATCAGGGGAGCGGCCTCGTGCACCGCTCGGTCGAGATGCCCTGCCCGCCCGAGACCGCGGGCGGTTTCGGCAGGTTCGGCCACACCCCGGGCGCCGGCGGGCGCTGGGTTCCGGCCCGCTGATACGACCCGTCCGGAAGTCTGCCACCGCGTATCTGCAACGCGCACTGTCCCGGCCCGCGTCAACTGCTCAGGCGTGCGCCATCGTGCGAAACGAGACCATCATGAGCCGGATCGAGTACCGCGTCGAGGCGATCCCCGCGAACGGGCACGTTGTCGACGTGCTCCAGCGCCTGGACGAGCTCGGTCACGACGGCTGGCGCGCCAGCAGCTTGCAGGGTGAGGCCTACGGCTTGGCGCCGACGCATGTCCTGCTCGAGCGCGACCTATCCAACGGCGAGGCGTTCCGCCGGTTGTTCGCGCCGGGGTCGCAGACGAGCTGAGATCTTCGAGGGGTGAGCGGGGCCACACGACGAGCGCCGCCGCCTCTGGGAACGAACCGCGGCGCGCAGAGCGGAGCCCGGCCAGGAGCCGGGCTCCGCTGTTCAGCCCTGGGCGCTCGGGTTCCCCTGGGCGACCGGCAGCCTGGCCAGCCGCCACTCCGGGAAGCCGTCCACGAGGCGTCGGGCGCGTCTGCCGTGGCGGCGCAGCAGGTCCACCCCGTGCGCGCCCAGCGCGCAGAAGGGCCCGCGACAGTAGGCCACCACCTCGCGCTCAGGGGTCAGCTCGGCGAGACGCGCTTCGAGTTCGTCGAGGGGCACCGAGATGGCGCCCGCGATGTGGCCGGCTGCGTACTCAGCGGCGGGGCGCACGTCGACGACGACGACGTCGCCCGCTTCGACGCGCCGTAGCAGCTCCTCCCGGCTGACCGGCTCGAGCGCGTCGGGCTCGCCCAGGTAGTGGCGCGCGGCGCGCTCGGCGTCCGCGATCCGTCTGGTCGCCAGGTCGCGCACCGAGGCGAGCAGGCGGTACACGTCGTCTCCAGCGAGTCGGTAGAAGACGTGCGTGCCCTCGCGACGTGTCTCCACGAGCCCGGCTCGGCGCAGCACCTGCAGGTGCGCCGAGGCGAGGGTGACCCCGATCTCGGCCTCGGCCGCCAGCGCCTCGACGCCGCGCTCGCCCTGCGCGAGCAGGTCGAGCAGCTCGACGCGTCGGCCGTTCGCAAGGGCCTGCCCGACGCGGGCGAACTGCTCGTTGAGCGCGTCTTTCGCTGCTCTGTCGTGGCCGGTGGCTGCAACAGGGGAGCGAGCTGCTTGGTTGGCGCCCACTGTCTAGTCCTCCATAGATAAAGAGACATGCATATACTACCTCGCATGGATCGACAGAACGCCGCGGCTCCGCCTGGGCACGAAGATGCGGGCCGCGCGCCCGCCCCCTCGAGAGAGGCGGCGGGCGCGGGAGAGCAAGGCTCCCGTGCGGTTGGAGGAACCGCTGGACCAGATGCCGGCCGGGTCGTCTCGTCCATCCCGCGCCTCGGCCTGCGCGTCAATCTCGGGCAGTTCGTGCTGCTCGTCGGCGTGCAGGCGCTCGTAGGTGGTGTGCTCGGCCAGGAGCGCACGATCCTGCCGCTCATGGCCACGCGGATCTTCGGCCTGCAGGCCGCCACCGCAGCGCTGACCTTCATCGTCGCCTTCGGGATCGTCAAGGCCCTGACCAACCTCGCTGCCGGCGTCCTTGCCGACCGGGTCGGCCGCAAGCCGCTGCTCGTCGCGGGCTGGCTGGCTGGCGTGCCGGTCCCGCTGCTGCTGATCTGGGCGCCGAACTGGGGTTGGGTGATCGTGGCGAACGTGCTCCTCGCGCTCAACCAGGGCCTCGCCTGGACGAACCTCGTGAACGCCATGGTCGATCTCGCGGGGCCCGAGCGGCGGGGGCTGGCCGTCGGCTTGAACGAGTGGGCAGGCTACAGCGGGGTCGCACTGACGGCCATGGCCACCGGGCTGATCGCGCAGCAGGCCGGCCTGCGACCGGCGCCCTTCTTCCTGGGCCTTGCCTACGTGGGGCTGGGCCTCGCGCTTTCCACCCTGTTCGTCCGGGAGACCCACGGGCATGCGCGCCACGAGGGACGCGAGCGGACCGTCGCGACCGGCACCGCCGAGCGCACACTCCCGTTGCCCCAGGTCTTCGCCCAGACGAGCCTGCGCGAGCGCACGCTGTCCGCCTGCAGCCAGGCCGGTCTGGTGACGAACCTGAAAGACGGGATGGCCTGGGGGCTGCTGCCTCTCTTCTACGCGGCGCACGGGATGGCGGTTGGCCAGATCGGACTCCTCGCCGCCGTCTACCCGGCCGTCTGGGGGGTCGGCCAACTCGTCACGGGCCCCTTCTCGGACCGCTTCGGTCGCAAGCGCCTCATCGTCGGCGGCATGCTGACCCAGGGGATCGCGGTGGGCGCGATCGCGACGACGGATGGCTTTGCACCCTGGCTGGGCGCGGCCGCGCTGCTCGGTGTGGGGACCGCCATGGTCTACCCGACGCTGCTCGCCGCCATCGGCGACGTGGCGCACCCGAGCTGGCGCGCCTCGGCGCTGGGGGTCTACCGCTTCTGGCGGGACGCGGGGTTCGCGGTCGGTGCCCTCCTCTCCGGCGCGATCGCCGATGCCGCAGGCTTCACGACCGCGATCGGGGTGGTGGCACTACTCGCGCTCGGCTCAGGGCTCATCGTGGCGCTACGGATGTACGAGACGCGCCCACACAGCGGCGCGGCCCGCGCGGTTGCATCCCCCGCGGTTGCATCATGAGCGCAGCTCCAACGCAGCAGGAGGTCCTCGGCATGCAGACGCTCATCATCCTCAACGACCCGCCCTACGGCACCGAGCGCACCTACAATGGGCTGCGCCTCGCGCTGGCACTGGCGAAGCTCGAGGGGAGCGCGCTGCGGCTCTGTCTGATGTCCGACGCGGTTTGGTGTGCGCGAGGGGGCCAGACGACGCCCGAGGGCTACTACAACATCGAGCGCATGCTGCGCGGCCTGGTCGCGAAAGGGGTGCCGGTGGGGGCCTGCGGGACCTGCATGGACGCGCGGGGCATGACGGACGCCGACCTGATGCCGGGCACCCACCGCTCCTCGATGGCCGAGCTCGCGGCCTGGACGGCCTGGGCCGAGAAGGTGGTGACGTTCTGATGACCGCGCGCGCGTGCCGGCGCACGGGCACCGAGCCGCTGGCGGGAGATGCCGCCGGCGGCTCGCCGATCCGCGCTCAGACCGCCACGGGGGTCGGTTTGGCCAGATAGCGCGGATAGGCTGGGTACCACATCGCGTCGTCGACCGCCTGCTCGATCTGGTCGTCGTGCAGGCCGCGGCCCACGCCACAGTCGCGCGCCTCACAGACGACCCGCATCGCGATCGCGCGCGTCACCGCGCGCAGCGACGAGACGGGCGGATAGAGCGCGCCGGCCGCGAGGCGGTCGGCCGTGACCGTGTCCGCGAGGGTGTGGGCCGCCACCAGGAACATTTCGTCGGTCACCTCGCGGGCCTCCGCGACGATCACTCCGAGCCCTACCCCGGGAAAGATGAAAACGTTGTTGGCCTGCCCGATCAGCCGCGTTCGGCCGTCGATCTCGACCGGCGGGAACGGGCTGCCGCTGGCGACCACCGCGCGGCCCTCGGTCCAGCGCAGGATCTCCTCTGCGACGGCCTCGCTGCGCGAGGTCGGATTCGAAAGCGGCATCACGATCGGGAGGCGCGCGTGGCGGGCCATCTCACGCAACGCCTGTTCCGTGAACGATCCCGGAGTGCCGCTCGTGCCGATCAGGATCGTCGGCCGCACGCGCCGGACGACCGCTTCGAGGTCGAAGGGGCCCGCGCCGCTGAAGCCGTGGTAGGCCATCAGCTCGGGCGTCAGCGCGAACTCCAGTTTGTCGGCGTCGAGCGGCGTGCGTCCCACGTGCACCAGGCCGTGGGTGTCGAGCATCGCGATGGCACGGGCGACGGTAGCTCGGTCGGCGCCCTCGCGCTCCATCGCCACGCGCACCAGACGTGCGATCCCGACGCCGGCGGCACCCGCGCCCAGGAAGACGAGCCGCTGGCGGTGGAGCGGTTCATCGAGGATGCGCAGGGCGGCGAAGAGACCCGCGAGCACCACGCCGGCGGTGCCCTGGATGTCGTCGTTGAAGCTGGCGATCCGGTGCCGGAAGCGGTCCAGGATGCGGATCGCGTTGTGCTGCTTGAAGTCTTCCCACTGCAGCAGTGCGTGCGGGAAGACCTCGCTGACGGCCTCGACGAACTCCTCGATGAACTCGTCGTAGGGTTCGCCTCGCAGGCGGGGATGGCGGTAACCGACGTAGAGCGGGTCGTTGAGCAGGTCCTCGTTGTCCGTGCCGACGTCGAGCGAGATGGGGAGCGTGAGCGAGGGATAGATCCCCGCTCCGGCCGTGTACAGGGCGAGCTTGCCGACCGGAATGCCCATGCCGCCAGCGCCCTGGTCGCCCAGGCCCAGGATGCGTTCGTTGTCGGTGGTGACGATCAGCCGCACATCCTCGTGACGTGCATTGTGCAGGATGTCGACGATGCGGCCCGAGTCGTCCGGCGTGATCCAGAGGCCACGTGCCCGGCGCATGACGTGGCTGAACTGCTGGCAGGCGCGTCCGACCGTCGGCGTGTAGACGACGGGCAAGAATTCCTCGATGTTGTCGACGAGGAGGCGGTAGAAGAGCGTCTCGTTGCGGTCCTGCAGGGCGGCCAGACCGATGTACTGCTCGAGCTCGTCTCCCTTCCGTCTCACGTGCTCGAGCTCCAGCGCCACCTGCTCTTCGATGGAGAGAACTCGGGGCGGCAGCAGCCCCCGTAGTCCGAGCTCGTCGCGCTCCTGTTCGTCGAAGGCGAGGTCCTTGTTCAGGAGCGGGCGCCCCAGGAGCTCCGCGCCGCGACACGAGACCTGGACGACACCGTCGGCGCGCCGGGTCGGGAGGACCGGCAAGGTCTTCACGGCCGGAGGATACGCGGGTTGGGTGGCCCGGGAAGTGCCGATCGGACCGCGCGTCACTGGAGCGCCGGGGCATATCGCCGCGTTGCGCGGCCGCGGGGGCCAGATCTGCATAGTCATGCAGATCTGTGCGAGAATGATGCATCCGGCCGCGCCAGGCCGCGTGGTGCCCCGAGGCGCCGACACGGTGTACGCTACGGCCGTCCTCGTGATCCGGCCCGGAGAGGCCGGCGGTCCGGCCCCCTGGTCGGCGCGATCGGTCCGGTGAGACCGACAAAGGAGACGACGCTGTATCCATCCACTGCAGACCGTGACGCCTGCGGGGCCGCTCGGGGTCATCGCCCCGCCGGTGCCCGCGCGATCGCGCCGTCGCGCTTCCCATTTCCCCTCCCCGCCGACGCCGTCGTCGATCCGCGGGTGGGGGCGCACGGGCCGGCGCTGGTGGCCCTCGAGGACGGCACCGTCTTCCCGGGGATCGCCTTTGGGGCGCCGCTCGGCGCTGGCGGCGATCTCGTGGCGAACACGAGCCAGACCGGCTACCAGGAGGTCTGTACGGACCCCTCGTACGCCGGCCAGGTCGTCGTGATGACCTATCCGCTGATCGGCAACTACGGGCGCTTGGTGGAGGACGACCAGTCCGAGCGGCCGTGGCTACGGGCACTCGTCGTCGCGCACGCCACCGCGGCCGTCATGGGCCGGGCGCGGCAGGTCGTCCATCTGCTGCGCGCCCATGATGTGCCCGCCATCGCGGGAGTCGACACGCGCGCTCTGGCGCGACATCTCCGCGAGACGGGCACGCAGCGCGCGTTCGTCACCGCTCCGGGCGAGGTGGACCGGGAGGCGGCGGTCGAGGCGGCCCGCGCGCTGCCCCGCTGGGAGGAGCAGGACTTCGTCGGGCAGGTCTCCGCGCCGGACCCGTACGACGTCGGCATGGGGAGCGGGCCGCTGGTTGCGGTCGTGGACTTCGGACTCAAGGCCAACATCGTGCGTGGCTTGCGTCGGCGCGGCGCCCGTGTCCGGGTGCTGCCCCACAGTGCGACCGCCGCCGCGGCGCTGGCGGCCGAGATCGACGGGCTGGTGCTTTCCCCGGGCCCCGGCGATCCCGCGCGGCTGGCGGGGCCGGTAGCGCTGGCCCGGGTCGCCATCGCGGACGGACGGCCACTCCTCGGGATCTGCCTGGGCCACCAGCTGGTGGGGCTCGCGGCCGGCGGCGAAACGCGCCGTCTGCGCTTTGGCCACCACGGCGCCAACCACCCGGTGGAGGATCTGGGTTCGGGACGCGTGCAGGTGACCGCGCAGAACCACGAGGTCCAGGTGGTCGGGGAGAGCATCCCCGCCTCGAGCGGCTTCTACGTCAGCCAGCGGAACCTGAACGATGGCTCGGTCGAGGGCTTACGCCACGCCGAGCTGCCGATCGAATCGGTCCAGTACCACCCGGAAGGGTCGCCGGGGCCGCTCGACGCCCTCGAGGTCTTCGACCGGTTCGTCGACCAGATCCGGCGCGCCGACCGCGGCCCGATTCGGCCGGTGCTGCGGTGAGCAAGGGAAGAGCGGCGGGCCGGTCCGGCCGGACGGTCGGGTCGGAGGCGCGCCGCGAGCGGCCGCGCACCGTGCTGATCCTCGGCTCAGGGCCCGTGGTGATCGGGCAGGCGGCCGAGTTCGACTACGCGGGGACCCAGGCCTGCCGGGCGCTGCGCGACGAGGGGGTTCGCACGATCCTGCTGAACTCGAACCCGGCGACGATCATGACCGACCCCGGCGTCGCCGACGTGGTCTATCTCGAGCCGCTCACCGTGGAGACCGTCGAGCGGATCATCGAGCGTGAGCGCCCGGACGGGATCCTCGCCGGCCTGGGGGGCCAGACCGCGCTCAACCTGGCCGTGGCGCTTGCGCGGGAGGGCGTGTTGACGCGCACGGGCGTACCGCTGCTCGGTACCCCGCTCGAGGCGATCGAGATGGCCGAGGACCGCGAGCGGTTCCGCGCCCTGCTCGAGCGGATCGGCCAGCCGTACCCGCCGTCGGAGATCGTGCAGGGGGCCAGCGCCGAGGAACGCCGGGCCTCGGCCGCGCGGGCGCTCGAGCGGATCGGTCTGCCGGCGATCATCCGCCCCGCGTTCACGCTCGGCGGCACCGGCGGTGGGATCGTCGAAACCGTGGCGTCCTATGAGGAACGCGTGCGGGCCGGCCTCCGCGCGAGCCCGATCGGTCAGGTGATCGTCGAGCGCTGCCTGGTCGGTTGGCAGGAGATCGAGTACGAGGTGATGCGCGACGCCGCTGACACCTGCATCGCCGTCTGCTCGATGGAGAACGTCGACCCACTGGGCGTCCACACGGGCGACTCGATCGTGGTGGCGCCCGTCCAGACGCTGCCCGACCAGGTGCACCAACGGCTCCGCTCAGCCGCGCTCGCGATCATCCGCGCGCTCGGCGTCGAGGGCGGCTGCAACGTGCAGTTCGCGCTCTCACCCGATGGACGAGAGCACGCCGTCATCGAGGTGAACCCGCGGGTGAGTCGCTCCTCGGCACTGGCGTCGAAGGCGACGGGCTACCCGATCGCGCGGGTGGCCGCCCAAATCGCGATCGGCCGGCGCCTGGCGGAGATCCCGAACGCCATCACCGGGACCACCGTGGCCGCCTTCGAGCCCGCCCTCGACTACGTCGTGATCAAACTGCCGCGCTTCCCCTTCGACAAGTTCCCGGGCGCCGACCGCACGTTGGGCTCGCAGATGAAGGCGACGGGCGAGGTGATGGCGATCGACCGCACCTTCGGCGCCGCGCTCAACAAGGCCCTGCGCGGCCTCGAGCAGGCGGGGGCGGGGCTCCTCGTCGAAGACCCGGCCTGGGGTCCGACGCTCGACTACCTGGCCGGGCCGGTGCGCGTCGGCGGTGCCGGTCGAGGGCCGCATGGGGGGTTGGCCACGCGGCGCAGCGGTGGTCCCGACACGCTCCGTCGCGAGGACTTGGTGGGCGAGGTGTTCGTCGGCGATGACGGTCTGGTCTGCGCCAACCGTGCCAACGCGGTCGCCGCGGCCAGGCCGGTCGTCCTGCGGCGCTTCCTCGCCCCCTCCGATTCGCGCCTGTGGCGCCTGCTGGCGCTCCTGCGGCGCGGGATCCCGGCTCAGGAGCTGCAACAGGTCACCGGGATCGCGCCGTGGTTCCTGGCCGAGATGGAACGGCTGGTCGACCTGGAGAGGCGCCTGCGAGCTGCGCGCCGCGAAACGGCGCGCAGCGGCCGCATCCCCGAGGCGCTGCTGGTGGCGGCCAAACGGGCCGCCTTCGGCGATCGGGACATCGCGACCCTCACCGGGTTGTCGCCGGCAGCCGTCGCCGCGCAGCGGCACGCGATGGGGTTGGAGCCGGGCTACGCGATGGTCGACACGTGCGCCGCGGAGTTCGCCGCCGCCACGCCCTACTTCTACTCGACGTATGCGGCGGCGGGATCCCCGCCAGAGGCGCCTTCCGTGGCTCGTCCGGCCGCCCTGGTGATCGGCTCGGGGCCCGTGCGGATCGGGCAGGGGATCGAGTTCGACTACTGCGCCGTGCGCGCGGCGGAGACGCTGCGCGCGGACGGCTGGCAGGCGGTGATGGTGAACTCGAACCCGGAAACGGTCTCGACCGACTTCGACGCCTCGTCTCGTCTCTACTTCGAGCCGCTCGACGTCGAGAGCATCCTGGCCGTGGTGCGCGCCGAGGGCGGGCTCGACGCCGACGCGGTCGATCCCCGCGCCGGGTCAGCGGGGTCTGGGGGCGGGCCACTCGGCGCGCTGGTGCAGTTCGGCGGCCAGACGCCGCTCAACCTCGCGGCGCCCCTCGCTGCGGCGGGGGTGCCGCTGCTCGGAACGGACCTCGAGACGATCGAGCTGGCCGAGGAGCGCACGAAATTCGCGGCCCTGGTGGACCGGCTGGGGATCCCACAACCGCCTGGGGGCATGGCGAGCTCGATCGAGGAGGCGCTCGAAGTGGCCCGCCGGGTCGGCTACCCGGTGATCGTCCGCCCGAGCTTCGTCATCGGCGGGCTCGCGATCGACTTCGCCTACGGGCCGTCGGAGCTCGCCGCGCACCTGCGGGCGGCCGCCGTCGTGGACCCGGACCGCCCGGTCCGCATCGATGCCTACCTGGAGGGCCTGGAGGTCGACGTCGACGCGGTCTGCGACGGTGAGCGGATGCTGGTGCCGGGGCTGATCGAGCACGTCGAGCGCGCGGGCGTGCATTCGGGCGACTCGATCGGCGTCTACCCGCCCCGGCGCCTCGGCGCGGGCGATCGCGACCTGATCCTCGAGAGCCTGCGCCGGGTTGCGCTGGCCCTCGGTGCCCGCGGGTTGCTGAACGCGCAGTTCATCGTCCGTGACGACGGCGTGTACCTGCTCGAGGTGAACCCGCGGGCGAGCCGCACGGTCCCGTTCCTCTCCAAGGTCACGGGCGTCCCGATGGTCGACTTGGCGACGCGCATCGCGCTGGGGGCCACGCTCGACCAGCTCGGCTGGCCCGACGGTCTGCTACCGCCGCCGCCGTTCACCGCGGTGAAGGCCCCCGTCTTCTCGACCTCCAAGCTGCGAGGGGTCGATCCCTCGCTGGGACCTGCCATGCGCTCGACCGGCGAGGTGATCGGGATCCACGAAGACCCGCGGGTCGCGATGGCCAAATCGCTGCTGGCAGCGTCGCTGCGCCCGCCGCTGCCGGGACCCGACGGCGCGCTCGCTCTGCTATCGCTGGCCGATCGCGACAAACCGCGGCTGGGCGAACTTGCCACCGCGCTGGCGGAGGCGGGCTACCGGTTCGCGGCGACGCATGGCACCGCGACGGCGCTGCGTGTCCTGGGGCACACCGTACGCGAGGTCGGGCGGGTCAACGAAGACGGCGGCCGCGATCCGGACATCCTGGCGGCGATCTCATCGGGGGAGGTGCGCCTCGTGGTGAACACGCCGTCGCCGGAGACCGGAGTGGTCCGCGACGCGGCCCACATCCGCCAGGCGACGGTCGCCGAGGGGATCCTCTGCTTCACCACGATCGAGACGGCGATCGAGGCGGCTCGCTCGCTCGATCCCGCGGTGCTGGCGGCTTGTGGCGACGTGCGCCCGTTGGACGATTGGCAGCCGGGCGGTATGGCGTCGCGGGCACCCGCCGCGGTCGCCGGCCGCGCGGCGAGGTCGGGGCGCGCCCCGGGTACGAAGTGAGCGGCATGGACCTCGCCGTGGAGATC
>JAKAMV010000244.1 GCA_021812735.1 Chloroflexota bacterium
GGTCGGGGCGGGGACGGACGCCGGAGCGCCCGCGCGGCACCCCGGGGTCGCCGGCCTCGTGCTGACGGGTGAGTACGCTCCGCCGCCCCGCGTGGTGGCGGCCATCCGCTCGGCGGACATCTTCGCGTATCGCGTCGCCGAGGACACCTATCGCGTCGCCTCCGAGGTGCACGACCTGCTGGTGAAGACGCATCCGGAGGACCACGAGAAGATCGCGCTGATCCAGTCGCTGGTCGCGGAGCACCTCGACGTGGGGCGCATCCTGGAGCTGGCCACGCCGGCCGACTGACGGGCGCGGCGTTGGCCGCCGTCGGCGCAGCGCTCGCACCGCTCGATTCAGTCGAGCGGCCAGCAGTCGATCAGGCGCGCCGACGGGAAACGGACCGCCAGGCTGAGGAGGGCGCCTCGGTCGACCGCCGCCAGCTCCTCGAGCGTCTCGCGGTCCGCAACACTCACGTAGTCGGGCCGCGCCAGTGGCTCGGCGGCCAGCACCTCGCGCATCCGGGCGCGCAGCCGTTCCGCGTCTCGCTCGCCCCGGGCATAGTCGTCGACCGCCGCCCGCAACGCGCGGTACAGCACCGGCGCGGCGGCGCGCTCGGCCGCCGACAGATAGGCGTTGCGCGACGACAGCGCGAGCCCGTCGGGTTCACGCACGGTCGGGACGACGACGAGCCCGACCGCCAGCGCCAGGTCCCGCACGACCCGGCCGACCACGACCACCTGCTGCCCGTCTTTCTGGCCGAAGTAGGCCAGATCCGGCCGCACCAGGTCGAGCAGGATCGTGACCACCGTCGCCACGCCCCGGAAGTGTCCGGGCCGGGCGGCGCCCTCGAGCACGGTGCCGAGGGGCCCCACGTCGACGGTCGTGGAGTGCCCCGGCGGGTAGATCGTCGGCACGTCGGGCGCGAAGACGAGGTCGACTCCGTGCGCGGCGCAGGTGCGCAGGTCCGCCTCCAGGTCGCGCGGGTAGCGCTCGTAGTCCTCGCCGGGCCCGAACTGCGTCGGGTTCACGAAGATGCTGACCACGACAGACGCGCACTCGGCGCGCGCGCGCTTGATCAGCGCGACGTGCCCGCCGTGCAGCGCGCCCATCGTCGGCACCAGCCCGACGGGCCCCGGTAGGGCCGCTCGGATGGCGGCGAGCGAGGCGCGGTCGCGGACGATGCGGACGGAGCGCGCCGATCCGTCCGGGGGCAGGACGGCCGCCATCGGCTACAGGTCGCGGTCCAGCGGAATGGGGAACGGCGCCGCCGAGGCCCGATCCAGCGCGCCGTGTCCCAGCGCTTCCTCGAGGACGGCGTCGTCCATGCGGGTCGTTTCAGCGGGACCGGGGAACGTGCCCGCCGCGACGTCCGCCGCATAGGCGCGCGCGGCCTCGAGGATCGTCTCGCGCAGGTGGGCATAGGGGCGCGCGTGCCGCGGCACGAAGGCGCCGAGCCCGAGCAGGTCGGTGACGACCTGCACCTGCCCGCTGCAGCCGGCGCCCGCGCCGATGCCGATCGTCGGGATGTGCAGCCGCTCGGTGATGGCGGCGGCGAGTTGTTCCGGTACGAGTTCCAGCACCACCGCGAACGCCCCGGCTTCCTGCACCGCGACGGCGTCGGAGAGGAGGCGCTGCGCGGCCTCCCTGGTGCGGCCCTGCACGCGCACTTTGCCGCCCATGCCGAGTTTCGCCTGGGGCGTCCAGCCGATGTGACCCATCACCGGGATCCCGGCGCGGACGATCGCCTCGATATTGCGGGCCGATCGGACGCCGCCCTCGACCTTGACGGCCTGGGCGCCGGCCTCACGCAAGAAGCGCCCCGCGTTCTCGCGCGCCAGATCGGGCGTCTCGTAGGAGAGGAACGGCATGTCGGCGACGACGAGGGCGTGCTCCGTCCCGCGGACCACGGCCTTGGTGTGGTGGAGCATCTCGTCCATCGAGACCCGCACCGTCGACTCGTAGCCCAGGATCACCTCGCCGAGCGAGTCACCGACGAGCAGCATCGGGATGCCGGCGGCGTCGAGGATCTGGGCGGTGGGGTAGTCATACGCGGTCAGCATCGCGATCCGTTGGCCGTCGGCGTACAGCTTCGCGATCTCCTGGATGGTCAGCCGTCCGCTGCTTCCCGTTGCGCTCATTCGGAGACCTCCTCGGCAGTTCGCGATGGTGCCACAGGCTGTGGGTCGGGTCCGTGGACGGGGGCCTCGAGGGCCGTGCCAGCGATGGCGGCGGCCGCGCCGCCGGCTGCTGCTCCGGCGGCGGCTGCTCCGGCGGCTGCTGCTTCGGCCCGCCCACCCCGCGATTCGAGCAACGTTGCGACGCGGTCGAGCAGGCGGTCCGCGACGTCGCGTTTCGGTAAAAGCGGCCACGGCTCGCGCGTCCCGTCCGAGGCGACGAGCGTCACCCGGTTGGTCTCCACGCCGAAACCGGAGCCGGGCTCCAGCACGTCGTTGGCGACCAGCAGGTCGACCCCCTTGCGCCGAGCCTTCTCGGCGACGCGATCGAGCGAACCGGTCTCGGCGGCGAAGCCCACCAGGACGGGCCGGAGGGTCTGGTCCTGCACGCGTCGGGCGGCCTCCGCGAGGATGTCCTCGGTCGGTTCGAGCTCGAGGACCGGGGCGACGTCGCGGGTGAGCTTGGTGGACGCCGGGTGCCGGGGGCGGAAGTCGGCCACGGCGGCCGCCATCACGAGCGCGTCGGCGCCCGGCAGCGCATCCAGTACGGCCCGCTGCATCTCGGCGCTGGACGACGCCGCCACGATGGAGGCGCCGACGGGGAGCGGGACCGACACCTGACCGACGATCAGCGTGACGCGTGCGCCCCGTTCCATGGCGGCCCGCGCGATCTCGATACCCATCCGCCCCGACGATCGGTTGCCGATGAAGCGCACCGGGTCGATCGGCTCGGCGGTGCCCCCCGCAGTCACCACCACCTGCCGCCCGGCCAGGTCGCGGCGCGAACGTGCGGCCGGCCGGGCAAGCGCGGCGATGACGGCCGACACGATGATCGGCGGCTCGGCGAGCCGCCCCTCTCCGACGAGCCCCGAGGCGAGCGGCCCGGTGGCGGGCTCGACAACCGTGTACCCGAACGCGCGCAGCCGGTCCAGGTTGGCTCGCGTCGCGGGATGGGCGTACATCCCGGCGTCCATGGCTGGGGCCACCACGACGGGCACCGCCGCGGCCAGGCATGCCGCCGTGATCAGATCGCCGGCCAGTCCGTGCGCCATGGCCGCCATCCAGTGCGCCGTCGCCGGGGCCACCACGATCGCATCCGACTCGCGCGCCGCGACCACGTGGGCGATGCGCTGGTCGGGGAGGAGCTCCAGCGGATCGTGCAGCACGGGATGGCCGCTTAGCGTCTCGAAGGTCAAGGGACCCACGAAGGCGGTCGCGGCGTGCGTCATGAGCACCTGCACCTGGGCACCCTCGGCCACCAGGCGCCGCAGCAGCTCGACCGCTTTGTAGGCGGCGATCGACCCACTGACGCCGAGCAGCAGGCGCCGGCCCTCCAGGCGGCGTGCGGCCCGGGCGCCCTCGCCCTCCTGGCTCATACGCGACCTGCGGCGGGCGCCGGCCGCGCATGCGGGGTTCCCGCCCCTCCGCCCGTGCTCCAGGCTGTCGGCGCCGCCTCGGCCGCCAGGATGGCGAGCCCCTTCAGGGTCAGATCGGGATCGATCGCGTCGACGCCGGGCAGCTCCGCGATCCACGGCATCTGGCTCAGCCCGCCCGTCAGCACGACCCGCACCGCCGCGCCCGGGAGCTCCTCCCGGAGTTCGGCGCGGATACGCTCGAGCAGCTCGCGCGCCAGGCCCAGGTATCCGAAGACGGCCCCGCTCCGGATCGCGCTCACGGTGTCGCGCCCGATCGCATGCGCTGGCCGCAGCGCTTCCACCCGCGGCAGCCGCGCGGTGTGGACGGCGAGCGCCTCCAGTCCCAGCTCCAAGCCCGGCGCGATCGCCCCACCGACGAACGCGCCGTCCGCCGCCACCACGTCGACGGTCGTGGCCGTCCCGAAATCGAGGACGAGCGCGGGCGTCCCGTAGAGTCTGCCGGCCGCCAGCGCGTTGGCGAGACGATCGGCCCCGACCTCGGCCGGTTGGTCGACGCGCACGGGGATCGGGACGTTCTCCGCCGAGGCCTCCAGCAGGGGTAGGCCCTCGCGCGCCACCGCGGCGGCGAGTGCGAGCCCGACCTGCGGCACGACGCTGGCGAGCACGACGCGGTCGACGAACGCCAGGCGTAGCCCATCGAGTCCGAGTAGGCTGCCCAGCAGGACCTCCACCTCGTCGGGGGTGGCGTGCCGCGGCGTGGTTGCCCGACGCGTGCCCACCAGGCGACCGTCGCGCACGAGGCCGAGCGTGATGTTCGAGTTACCGATGTCGACTGCCAGCAGCATCGAGCCGATGATACGCCGTGGCCTGTTGCCGCTCGGTTGCGCTTGCTACCATCCGTACGTCCCCTGCGCATGGGGCCCATGCTGGAGGAGCCGGTGCCCGCCCTTCCCCCCGCCAAGTTCTTCGTCAACCGCGGCGTCGTCGGTAGCCCGACCGACCTGTACCACATCCTGCGGCCCCTGCTGAGGCAGACGATCGCCTACGTCTACATCCGCGGTCGTGAGGTGGTGGCGCACGGCAGCGGGCCGGTCGAACGGATCGTGCTGGACCGACCCGACGTCTCGACCTACTTCACCCCGCTCTCGGTCTGCCTCAACGTCGATTCGTTCGAGTACCTCGAGTTCGAGACACGACCGGACGGCCTGGTCACGTATGCTCTGGTGCAGGGCGACGAGCGGGTGATCCTGACGTACCTGGCGGCGGGCGCCGACGCGGAGGACGCGCTGACGGTGCAGCCGACGCTCGAGCTGATGCGCGACGCGTACGTGCAGATGGAGCTGGGCGGGCTGGCCGCGCCCGGGTCCGGCCCTGCGCCGGAAGCTGACCCGCGGGACCATGTTGCGCCGACCGGTGGCGGAGCAGGCGAGGGCGACGACGATGCGTGAGGGCCGCCCGGGTGCCCATGCCCGACGCTGCAGCGCAACAGGCCGCCCGCGCGCCACCATCGCGCGGCGCATCGATCGCAGTTGGGCGCGGCGGGGCGTCGTCTACTGAGCGCGGCTCAGCCCAACCCGTCGGCGGGCGCGGCCGTGTACCATCGGCCCGATGTTTGAGCGAACCGCGCTGCCCGGCGGGCCGCGCGTCATCAGCGTGCGCCTGCCGGCGGCGCGGTCATTCTCCGCCGTGGCGTACGTGCGAGCCGGGTCGCGCATGGAGTCTCCCGCCGAGTCGGGCATGGCCCATTTCATGGAGCACCTGACGTTCAAAGGGACCGCCGGCTGGCCGTCCACGCGCGCCGTCTCGCAGGCGATCGAAGGGATCGGTGGGACCAGCAACGCGGCCACCGACCGCGAGGCCACCACCTACTGGGCTCGGGTCCCGTCCCGCGCCGCGGAGGTCGCCATGCAGCTCCTCGGCGACCTCGTGACGCGGCCGTTGCTCCGCGAGGAGGACGTCGCCCACGAGCGCACGGTCGTGATCGAGGAGATCCGCTCGTACCGCGACGACCCCGGAGAGTACGTCTTCAACCTGCTCGACCAGGCCGTCTTCGGCGACTCGCCCCTCGGCTGGGAGATCGCGGGCGACGAGGAGAGCGTCGCGGGGTTGACGGCGGCGTCGCTGCGCGACTTCTGGGAGCGCTGGTACCGGCCCTCCAACGTCGTGCTGGCCGCGGCCGGCGACGTGGACCACGCGGCCGTCTGTGCGATGGCCGCGCGCGCCTTCGGTTCGGACGGCGCGCCCGCGCCGCTGGACCCACGGTTCGAGCCGGCCCCTCCGCTGCCGTCGGCGGAGCGCGTGCGGATCATCAACCGGCCGGGATCCCAGGCGCATCTGTGCGTCGCCGTCCCCGGACTGCGGCGCGACGATCCCGACGCATGGACGCTCGAGCTGCTCGACACCGTGCTCGGCGAGGGTATGAGTAGCCGGCTCTTCTTGCACCTCCGCGAGGAGGCGGGCCTGGCCTATGACGTGCACTCGTTCGTCAGCGACTTCGCCGACTGCGGGATGGTCGGGATCTATGCCGGGGTCGACCCGCACCACCTCGGTCGGGCCCTCGACGCGATCCTGGCCGAGCTGGCCGCGCTGCGCGACCGGGCCGTACCCGACGACGAGCTCGCCCGGGCCAAGGCGTTCGCCTGCGGGCGGCTCGAGCTACGGCTGGAAGAGGGCCACAACCTGGCGTCGTGGCTGGGGGTGCAGGAAGCGCTCCACGAACGGACGCTGACGCTCGAGGAGGCGATCGCGGCGATTCAGGCGGTCGACGCCGATGCGATCCGCTCGCTTGCCGGCCGGCTCTTCCGTGACGAGGCGCTGTCGCTGGCAGTGATCGCGCCAGGCCGGCGGGGCCGTGGGCTCGGGCAACGTTTGCGGTTGCCGTGAGCGAGAACCCCATGCCGCTGCATCCGGGCGACGCGAACGTGTCGCCGTTCGGGCGTGACGTGGTCGGCGGCCAGGACATGGTTCCCCGGGACGACGCGGGCGTGGCCGATGGGCTGGCGGGCGAGCACGGGATCGGGCGGGGGACCGAACCGGCGACCGACCAGGCGCCGGACCAGGCGCCGGACCAGGCGCCGGACCAGGTGCCGGACCGAGTACCCGAGGAGACGAGCGCGCCGGGAGGCAAGGACGCCCCACCACGCCGGCCAGATGAGCCGCCGCCCGCCCCCCGCTCCATGCCGGCCCGGAGCCGGACCGAAGCACGACTCGCCCACGTCCATCTGCGGCTCGGCATGTACGGACTCGCCCGGGCCGAACTGGAGACGCTCGCCGCGCACGGCACGCTCGACGTGCCCGCGCTCGCCGACCTCGCGGAGGTCCGTTGGCGTACCGGAGACCTGGTGGGGGCCGGCGAGGCGGCGGAGGTCCACCTGCGCGCCGGCGGTGAAGACCTCGTCAGCATGTGCGTGGCGGCCGAAGCCGCCGCGGCGGCGGGGCGCACCGCCGACGCGCGGACACTGGCGGCCCGCGTGCTCGCACGCGGGCGCGACCGCCTCGATGAACTGTTTGCCGGCCAGCCGCGCAGCAACATCTGGCCGCCGGAGCCATCGCCGACGAAGCCCGAGGCAGGCGCCGCGGGAACGGGGCTGGACCAGCCGCCCACGCCGGCCGCGCCCTCACCCATGCTCGCCGCGAGCGCGTCCGGCGATCTCGCCGAGGTCCAAGCGCGCGTGGCCCGCGGCGACCTCGCCGGGACTGCGACCCGCCTCGCGCTGGTGCTGCGCAGCCGGCCGGCCCTGGCGCCCGCCGTCCTTGCGGTCGCCGACGAGGCGTTGCGCGCGGTGGGGCCGGGGCACGAGGCCGCGTCGCTGCACGTCGTGCGCGGCGACGCATACCGCCTCATGGGCCGCGAGCGGCTCGCGGCGGAGGCGTTCGAAGCCTCCAGCAGGGCGCTGCGCGCCCGTCCATCCGAGGAGCAGACGTGATCGCCGAGGAGTCAGCGTGATCGAACGTACTCTTGTCCTGATCAAGCCCGACGGAGTCCAGCGCCTACTGGTCGGCCGCATCGTCGCCCGCTACGAGGAGCGCGGCCTCAAGATCGTGGGCCTGAAGCTAGTCCGGGTCGATCGCAACCTGGCCGAACGCCACTACGCGGTCCACCGGGACAAGCCCTTTTTCGCGGGCCTGGTCGAGTTCATCACGTCCGGTCCGCTCGTCGCGCTGGCGCTCGAGGGCCCGGACGCGGTGGCGGTCGTGCGTGCCATGAACGGGGCAACCCGCCCGCACCAGGCCGACCCTGGGACCGTCCGCGGCGATCTCGCCCTGGAGACAGCGCAGAACCTGGTG
This sequence comes from Chloroflexota bacterium, assembly GCA_021812735.1. The sequence continues at coordinate 7,821 of JAKAMV010000244.1, forward strand.
CATGCCTCGGACAGCCCGGAGACGGCCGAGGCGGAGCTCGGGCTCTGGTTCCGACCGGACGAGCTCCTCAGTTACGAGCGCGAGATCGACCGCTGGGTGCTGGCCCCGCCGGGCTCGTGAGCGTCAGTCGACCGCGGTGAGCGCCCCGCCGGCCGCCCACGAGACGGCGACCGCAAGCAGGGCGGCGAGGAGGGCGAAGCCCGCGGCGATGGCCGCGCCGTTCGCGGCCCAGGCAGCGCGCAGCACGTCCGTGCTGCGGCGCAGGGCGCTCCAGCGGGCGACGATCTCGGCCAGCGCGGGCCGCGCCGCGCTGGGGGCTCGCTTCGGCCGCTCGGCCGGTCTCTGCCGGGGGTCCCGTCGCGGTCCCGGTTGCAGCTCCTGCCGTGTTCCTGCCCGGCGAACGCCGCGGACCGTCTCGGAGGGCGGCCGTAGACCGACCCACGCGAGGCGCAGGTAGGGCAGCAGCCCGAGCCACGCCGCGACCATCATCAGCGGCCCGAACGGTCCCGCGCCGGCCCCGACGAGCGACGCTCGCAGTGCGAAGATGCCCCAGCCGGGCAGCCCGAACGTCGCGAGCGCGACCCCCGCCAGGGTCAACCCCAGCAGGGGCGCGCGGCGCAGCCACCCCGCGAGCTCATCGATCTGCGCGGCACCCCACCGGCCCGTCAGCGCCAGCACCCAGGCGGTGAGTGCGGTTCTGGCAACGGCGTTCGCCGGCAACCAGCTCGCCGCGGCCGCCGCGCCGCTCGGGTCGGACGCGGCGAAGGCCAGCAGCATCAGCCCGGCGTCGCCGACCAGCGCGTAGGCGAGGACGTGGCGCAGGTCGTCGTGCACCGTCGCGACCAGCGCGCCGGCGAGCAGGGTGGCCAGCGCCATGACCGCGACCAAGCTGCGCGTCTCCGCGAGGAGGGGGCCCTCTCCGACGCCGCCGAATGGGACGGCCGGGGTGAGCACGCGCTGCTCCCAGGTGATGGCCGCGAGCGCGAACGCGGTCAGCAGCCAGACGGCACGCGCCGCCACGAGCGCTACGGGACCGGAGACGAGCGTGCGGGCCACGACGGCGTGGAAGGGCAACGCGCCCGCGAAGAGCGCCACGGCCCCGACCACCAGCGCCAGCGCCATTGCGGCCCCGGCCGAGTCGAGCGCGACCGGCCCGCCCGGGCCGAGGAGCCAGGCCGCGCCGAGGAGTCCGAGGCCGCAGGCAACGGCGAGCAGCCGGAGCGCCCGGCTTGCCGCTCGCACGGCCCCCAGCTCTGAGGCCGCGTCGGTGCCACTGGCGGCACCCGGGGCCAGCACGATGGCAGCCGCCGCGACGATCCCCACCGCCACGGCGGGGGCGCTGACGCCGGCCGCCTGGAACTGCGCGGTGCTGCCCGACGGCGTGGCCAGCAGAGAGCCGGCTAACACCGCCAGGCCGGCCGTCAGCGCGGCGAGGGCCACCAGCAGCGCCGCCGGCACGCCCGGGCCGATCGATCCGACGGCGCCCGCCGCCGCGAGCACCAGCAGCAGCGACAGCGCGGCCATCGCCACGATCGATGCGCCATGGGCGCCGAGCGCGAAGGTGGTCCCGCCCAACCCCACGGTCGCGAGCGGCGAGACGATGCCCGCAGCCACGATGCAGGCACCGAGCCCCAGGGCGGCCAATGCCGCGCCACTGAGGCGCCCGGTCGTCCGGGACGCGACCGCGGCGGCAAGCGCGATCGCGACGACGATCAGCGCGCTCATCCGGGACGTCCGGCGGCCATCGTCACTTCGCCCGGCGATCCCGCCCGGCGGTATTCTCGGGCGCGTTGTCGGAGTCCAACTCCGCCGGTGGACTGCGACGCAGTCGCGCGTCGCGTGTGAGCAGATCGCGGTACGCGGCCGCCACGCCGACCACGGCCAGGGCGAGCGCAGCGATCTGGGCCGCGCCGGGTGTCCCGGTCAGGCCGGCAGCGAGGAGACCGGCGCCGTCGAGGAGGAGCACCGTGCCGATCGCGGTCCAAAGCGCGTCGCGGCTGAACGCGACCAGAGGCACCGCCGCGAACGCCACGGCCGCGCCCGCCGCGAGGGCTGTCGCCGGGCCGCGGCCCGCGCCGGCGACCGGGGCCACTAACCAGCCGAGGGCCAGGCCGAACAGGACGAAGGCCGCCTCCGTCCAGCCCTTCAGAGGGAGCGGCGGGAGCAGGAGCGGGCCACTGCGCGCCGTGAGCAGCAGCAGGAACGCGGCAAGCAGCGCGGCCACCAGCCAGAACGCGAGCGGCAGGGCGGCAGGGAGTGGCTGGAGCGCAAGCGGCGAGAGGACCAGCGCGGCGGTCATCCCGAGTACAGCGCCCCGTTGGCCGCGCGCCTGGAGCAGGGCGGCGCAGACGAGCGCGGTGGCGAGCGCGCCGACGCCGGCCAGGGCGGGTTCCACGTCGGCCCCGCCGATCAGGCCGCTCGGTCGAAGGGCCACCGAGCGCCGGCCTCGTCTTGCAGCACGCCGGTCGGCGGCGAAGATGGCACGGCCAGTGGGCTCAGATCGGGATAGCGCGGCGTTGCCAGGACCTCGAAGGTGTCGAGCGGCCAGTAGCGCAGCCAGGCCCGGCCGATGATGTTCGCGATCGGTACCGGCCCGAAGACCCGCGAGTCGGTCGAGTTCTCGCGGTGGTCGCCCATCACGAAGAAGGTGTTCGGCGGCACGACCCAGTGATCTTGGCCGCCGAGTGGCTCCGTGGTCTGGCCTGGGTAGACGTACGGCTCGTTGATCTCCTGACCGTTGATGAAGACGTGCCCGTTGCGCAGGTCGAGGACGTCCCCGGGCAGGCCGATCACGCGCTTGATGTAGGGGGTCGAGCTGGACGAGGGGGTCGAGCTGGACGACCCGCCGGGCGGGGTGAAGACCACGATGTCGCCGCGCTTGTACGGATCGAAGCGCGGGGTCAACTTGTCCACCAGCACGTACTGATGCGGCAGGAGGGTGTTCTCCATGCTCTGCTGCTCGACCTGGTACGGCTGTGCGACGAAGGTCTGGATGACCAAGAAGATGATGAGGGTCAGGACGAGGGTCTCGGCGGCCTCGAGGAGGCAGCCGCGCGCGCGCTCGATCACGCGGGATGATGGTCGTTCGTCACAAGGCGGGAGTATAGGCGGAACCGCCGCGCAGGG
>JAKAMV010000245.1 GCA_021812735.1 Chloroflexota bacterium
AGCCGGCGAAGGTCCACCTGGTCGCGGATGGTGTACGGGTGCCGCGGTCGAGAGCGTGGCGAGGGACGTCGGTCGGTCATGGCGCGCAGTCTCGCACGCCGCGGCTCCAGCTGGAAGGCGCTGCACGCGCCGGTGGTTGCGACGATCATCGCGCCGGAACCCCGACCGACACGGCGAGAAGGAGGTGATCCCCATGCGCGACCCGTCATCCGGCCGGCCTTCGACAGCTGGCCGAGATCAACCGGCGGCTCCGGGAAGCGATCCGGGGCCTGACCGTCGAGCAGCTCGCGCTGCGCCGGAACGACGCGGTTCACCGAGGCCGCCTCGAACTGCCCGGGCGACGACGACCTCGACCATCCGCTCGACGCCGCCGAGCTGGTCGAGGCGCTCGACGCGACCTTCGCGATCGTGGAGCGATGCCTCGACCGCTGGACCCTGTCGATGCTGGTCGAGGAGATCCGCGGGCCGGAGTGGGGCGAGGGATGGGTGCACACCTGGGGCGCGGTGATCCAGCGGGTCTTCGCCCACGACATCTGGCACGTTGCCGAGGTGAACGAGGCGTTGACCGGCTCGGGGCCGCCGCCGATCGACCTCTGGAGCTGAACGATCAGAGGCGCAGTCGGGACCGCCAGGACGTGCGATCCGGCAGGAAATGGGCCAGGATCATCGAGACGATGCTGATGACGATCGAGCAGAGGAGGGCGGCCACGAACGCATCCAGGCTGAGGTGCGGCGGGAACGTGGCGAGCTTGAACCCGAGCGAGAACGCATCGGAGACGAGCGCGAGCAGGAGCAGGAGCACCGCGTTGATGACCAGCCCGAACAACCCGAGCGTCAGGATCCGCGCCGGCAGCGAGAGCAGCTTCGCGATCGGCTTCAGATAGGCGTTGATGAGTCCGAAGATCAGGGCGACGACCAGGAGCTTCCACCAGTCGCCCGCCGGGAAGGTCTGGGCAGCCGGGAACGTGACGTTCGGGACGATCCGGACGGCGACCCAGAGCGCGGCGGCGTTGATGATGATTCGGATGGCGAGTGGTCCCATGCCTGCGCCTCACCTCGTGGTGACCGGCTCCGCGCCTGCGGACCGGTCGGCAACTGGTCTCGTCGGACGATTCGGTATCGGACGCGCCTCCCACCCGGGCCGAGGGTCACTCCACGGGGGTCTTCGTGGTCATGAGGTCCTGGTAGCCGCAGGCCGGGCACTGCAGGTGGAGATGTGGGGGCATCTCGCCCCGCTGGCCCGTGGTGTCGAGGTCGGACGGGTCAGGGTGCTGCTCGCGGCAGAAGCGGCCGACCAGCATCACGGCGCCGCAGGCCGGACACGCCGGCGAATCGTCGAACTCGCGCATGGTTGGCGCTCCTTGCTGGCGTGCTGATTCGCAGGCTGGGCTGCCCGCCCCGCTCAGAGCCTGACGACGCCCAGCAGCAACAGGATCACCACCACGATGACGATCACGCCGACGATCCCGATGCCGCCGCCTCTGTTCATCTCAGCCTCCAGTTCAGTATCGAGGGGCAGCCTGCGGCCCGGTCACAAGCGCTCGAGGATCCTGGTCCGCTTGGCCTCGTACTCCTCGGGAGAAATCAGCTCGCGATCGCGCAGGCTGGCAAGCTCCGCCAGCGCGTCCGCGGCGTCCGCCGGTTTCGGAGCGGAGGCCGGGCCCCGGCTCGCCTTGAGCCGGTTGAAGCCGAAGCCCACCGCGAGGAGCATCCGCGTCGCGATCAGGACGAGCGCCGTCCACACCACGCCGTAGAGCATCACGACCACGACGTTGGTGCTGAGGACGACGTGGTTGATCGCGAACAGCACCCACCAGCCGGCGGCGATCGCCACCACGGCCAGCGCCACGAGCAGGATCCGCGTCGAGGCGTGCATCTCAGCAACCACCCGCTGTCTTGCGCCGGATCATCACGGGACCAGTGTGGAGTTGCCCGAGCACCGCGTCATGACGGTCCGTCATGGCGTGCGTCACCGGCTGCTGGACTCCGACATGGCAGGATCCCGCCGCTGCGTCTCCTGGGGGAGATCGTCTGCCCTGGCTGGGGGGGCCGACAGTTCGCTCACCCGGGTGCGCGCGACGGGATCCTGCAGCCGGGAGTCGCCGTGCTCGACGCCTCTCGGCCTGGCCGACGAGCCGCCCTGACCCGGATCGGCTGCGGCTGAGTGCGCCCCGTCGCTCACAGGCGCTGGTGCGCGACAGGAGTGTGCCGCCACCGGCGGCCGCGTGTCATGACGGTTCGTCATCTCCACGGCCGCGGCGCGCCGCGCTAGTCGGGGGGCGGCTCGCCCTGCTCCGACCCGGCGTCCCAGCCCTGGTTCGAGAAGGTGGGGAGGAACCGGTAGCCGCGGCCGGGCACGGTGGCGATGAAGCGCGGATGGCGGTAGTCGTTCTGCAGCTTGATGCGCAGGCTGCGGATGTGGCGGTCCACCACGTTGCTCTCGGCCACGAAGTCGGTGCCCCAGATGGTGTCGAGGATCTCGTCGCGGGTCACGGTGCGGCCGGCGCGGCTGGCGAGCAGGTACAGGAGGCTCTGCTCGATGCCGGAGAGGTGCACCACCGAGGACCCCGCGCGCACCACGCGGTTGACGATGTCGATCTCCATCTCGCCGAGGGTGATGGTGGGCACGATGGGCAGGTCCGCGCCGGTCGTCCGGCGCGTGATGACGATGGCGCGCGCCAGGAGCTCCTCGGGCGAGAAGGGCACCGCGAGGATGTCGTCGACCCCGAGATCGAAGGCGCGCAGCTTGGTGCGCAGGTCGCCGCGACGGGTCAACCCGAGCACCGGCCTCCCGCTCCGTCGCTGCAGGCTGTTCGAGGCGCCCAGGCGCGCCAGCAGCGCCGCGCTGTCGTCATGGTCCATGTCGACCACGCCCAGGTGCGGGCGCCAGCCGGCGAGGATCGCCTCCGCCTCGGCCAGGCTGCGGGCCGCCCGCACCACGAAGAGGCCGTGGTTCAGGGTCAGCTCGATGAGGTCCACCACCAGGGGCTGCTCGTGCAGCACCAGGGCGCGGCGCGCCTCGAGCGGCGGTGCCTCTACCTGGCTATCGGCCATGCTCCTCGTCCTCGTCGTGTCCCCGAGCGGTCGGACGCAGGCGGATTCTACCGTCGCGCCCCAGCGGGTCGCCAGCGAGGAACGCCGCGCCGCGACGTTCCTCGCGAAGCCGCCCCTTCAGCCCGCATGACGGACCGTCATGACGCCCCGGGGCCCGGACGGCACAGTACCCGGCGAAGGGTAGGTCGCCGGTCTCGTCCATCGGTCTCGCGATCCCGCGGGTGCCGGGCGCAATGAGGGTGCGCCCCCGTCGCCGACGCGTTCGAGGTCCGTACGACTCCGGACCTGACGTCGTCATCCGCTGCGCGGGAGATCCGGCCGCCGCATGCCCAGGAGGTTGCGCGCATGGACGTCGAGGACACCACGGTTTCCACCGCTGACGCAGACCGGGAGCCCACGCTCGAGAACCTGCACGACATCGGCCGCACCGTTTCGAGCGCCGACGAGGACATCCGGGGACGCATGGTCAAGGACAAGAACGGCCACAACGTCGGCACGATCGACGGGCTGCTGGTCGACGCCGCCGCCCGGAAGGTCCGCTTCATGGAGGTTGCCTCCGGCGGCTTCCTGGGCCTCGGCGAGACGAAGTCCCTGATCCCGGTCGAGGCGATCACACGGATCACCGAGCACGACGTCTTCATCAGCCACACCCGCGAGCACGTGGCCGGGGCACCCCCCTACGACCCGGAGCTCGTGAAAGAGGATGCCGGCTACTTCTTCGGCCTGTACCCGTACTATGGGTATCAGGGTGGGGTCGTCCCGATGCTGATGGGCTACCCCTACGACAGGCGTGACTCGACCTCCGTCGAGGTGCCGTTACCGCACCACGCGTGACTCGGCCAGGGCGGACCAGGCGTCGTGAGGCGTAGGTGCGGCCAGGCAGAACCATTTCGGGCGCGCGCACACGGGCGCCCAGGCCGGGAGGAGACCAGCAGATGTCTGTCCAGGAGGCACGGGGCCCCGAGCGTCCGGCGAAGCTCGCGCGCCGGATCAGGCGCCTCGAGCGACGCATCCGAACCGAGGCACGCAGGGAGCGACGCCAGGGGCGTCGGCTCGACCGGATCCGCACGCGCCGCGCGACGCTCGACGGCCGCCTCGCTGCGCTCCGCGGCGCGCTCGATGCGGCCACCCCCGGCCCAGGGACGGCCAACGGATCGGAGCCGCAGGTGGGTGCCCCGTGAGCGCCGACGCACCGGTTCCGCATCCTCGCCTGTCGGTCGCCACACCTCCACCCGGCCGCCGTCCGGTGGGCCAGCGGCGCGAACTGCGGACCGCCGACGGCCGGGTCTTCCACATCGGAGACGCGGTGCTCTATCACGCGTCCGTGGGGCCCGAGTATCCCCTGTGGACGGCGTGGATCGACGCCATCGTCGAGCGAGCGGGCGGGGTGCCGGTGCTCGTCCTCCATCTGGACGACCACGAGGGCGCGCGCCTGCCGGACGCCTCCATCGTGCACCTCAATGCACGGCCGCTGCCGGGCTGTGGCTGGTGCGCCGCTCGCGAGGGGCAGGGCCTTTCATGAGCCGTTTGGGGGGCCGCGCTGCTCTGTGGGGTCAAAGGGCTGTGGGCGTGGCGGTCGACCGATTGCCGTATCGAGGAAGCCGTTGAAGCGCATCCCGCCCGCGTCGGACGACCGGGCAACCGCACGGGCGTCGGGCGAGACGATCCACCGGGATCCGCGCGAAGCCCGGCTGGCGGGTCGCGCCCTGCGCCGGCAGGTCGCGCGGTCGGCGCATGCCCCGTGGGTTCCGCCGCCCGACCGGCCGGACCCGGTTTCCCTCCTCGAGAGGCAGGACGCGACTCGGGTCCCCGAGCTGGTGCCGATCCGGTACGGTCGGATGCTTGCCTCCCCGTTCGGCTTCCTGCGGGGCTCGGCGGTCGTGATGGCCTCCGATCTCGCCCACACGCCCGTGACGGGTCTGACCACCCAGGTCTGCGGGGACGCCCACCTCTCGAACTTCGGGATGTTCGCCTCGCCCGAGCGGGATCTCGTGTTCGACGTCAACGACTTCGACGAGACCCTCCATGGGCCCTGGGAATGGGACGTGAAGCGGCTGGCGGCCAGCGGCGCGGTGGCGGCCAGGGCCGCTGGCCTCTCCCGGCTCGACACCCGCGCGGTCGCGCAAGCCGCTGTGCGGTCGTATCGGATGCACATGCACGCGCTCGCGAGCCTCACGGCCCTGGCGCTCTGGTACCGGCGCATCGACGCCACAGACATCGCCGCCGACCGGCGCAGCGGGCGCCTGCTCAGGGGATTCCTCAAGGCGGCCCGCCGCCATCGCGACGAGAACGCCAGTGCCCGTCTCCTCGGGAGGGTCAGGGGACGCCTGCAGTTCGTCGACGATCCCCCTCTTGTCACTCACGCGCTGGCGACGACCGAGGAGTCCCAGGCGATCCAGGAGATGTTCGCGGCCTACGCGCGCGGCCTACGGTATGACTGGCGAGTCCTCCTCGACCGTTACGAGGTCGTGGACGTGGCGCGCAAGGTCGTGGGCGTCGGCAGCGTCGGCACCCGGACCTTCGTCGTCCTCCTGGTGGCGAACCGCAGCGCCGCTGATCCGCTCATCCTCCAGCTCAAGGAGGCGGACGCCTCCGTGCTCGAACCCCACCTCGGGACGAGCCCTCTCCGATCGCATGCCGAGCGGGTCGTCGACGGCCAACGCGTGATGCAGTCGGTCAGCGACGTCTTCCTTGGCTGGAGCCGCAGCCCGTTGACCGGCAGGGACTACTACTGGCGGCAACTCTGGGACTGGAAGGGCTCGGCCGTGATCAACTCGATGCGTCTCGAAGAGCTCACGTTCTACGTCAGCCTCTGCGGGCGGGCGCTGGCCCTGGCGCACGCGCGCGGCGGAGATCGGCTCGGCATCGCGGGCTACCTGGGCACTTCGGATGCCTTCGACCGCGCGATCGCGGACTTCGCCGAAGCGTACGCCGAGCAGACGGACCGCGACTACGCCGCACTCGTCACGGCTGTGAAACACGGACGGATCAAGGCCGAACCCGGGGTCTGACGGGCTCCGGACCTGCGTCCCGGCACCGGGTGCGCAGCGGGCCCCCACGAAGCCGCCACAGGGAGAGCGCTGATGAGCAACCAGGCGCCACCGATCGAGGAGCAGGGCCGGGCACCCGCCGGGAGCCCGCGAGCAGCCACCCGGGTCCCGGGACCGTCAGAGTTCGGCCGGGGACTCGACCAACGCCACTTCGACTTCACGGATGCGCAGTACGAGTGGCGCCGCCTGTTCGCCGAGGCGCTCGGGACCTTCTTCCTGGTCCTGGTCGCCGTGGGCGGCGGGATGGTCAACGCCAGGTTCGGCGGCACCGTGCTCCCCCTGACCGCCCAGGTCACCGCGCCGGGCCTGATGGTCGGGGCGATCATCCTGTTCATGGGCGCGGTCTCGGGGGCGCACCTCAACCCCGGAGTCAGCCTCGCGTTCGCGCTGCGCGGCGATTTCCCGTGGCGCCGCGTGCCCGCGTACATCGTCGCCCAGTTCGCCGGTGCCGTCCTCGCCACCCTGCTGCTCGAGGCCCTGCTCGGTCGACAGGGGACCGCCGGCCTCACCTTGCCCGGGCCCGGGATCAGCGAGCCGACGGCGATGGCCTGGGAGGTCGTGCTCAGCGTGGGGCTCGTCAGCACGATCCTGGGCACGTCCTCGGGGGCCCAGAACATCGGCCCCATGAACGCCATCGGCGTGGCGAGTTACATCGTGCTCGCGGGCCTGTTCGGCGCCCCGGTCAGCGGCGCCTCGATGAACGTGGCTCGCTCGCTTGGCCCGGCGCTGGTGCTGGGAGACACGACGGCCTGGTGGGTCTACCTCGTCGGACCGCTCGCCGGCGCCGTCATCGCCGCCGGCATCGCCTACGTCCTGCGTGGTCCGGGTGGGGGGTTCTACGGCACCAAGGCGGCCGCCGGCACGCTCGGCTGGCTGTGGCGGCCCGGGCCGATCGAGACCGCGGTCCCCGGCACGCCGGAGGAAGCCAGTGCGCAGGGGGACGCCATGCCGCCTGCCCGCTCGCGACGAGAGTGACCGTCGACCGCCGCGCAACGGGCCCACCAGGCGCTCGTCTCGGTCTCTGGTGTCAACCTGCATGACAGACCGTCATGACGCCGTGGCGCGGTGGGCGACACACTCGCGAGCGATCGCGCGCACGGTCGGCAGACCCGGAGAAGGGCGTGACGCCGTCGCCGCACGAGTCGCGCGCGACCGGGATTCTGCGACCGATCGTGTTCGGCGGGAACGACGGTCTGGTGAGCAACCTCGCCCTGGTCATGGGCGTGGCCGGCGCGGCTCCGGCGCCCGGGGTCATCGTCCTCGCCGGCATCCAACTGGCCATCGCGCAGCAGATCACCGGCATCAACACGGTCATCTATTACGCACCGACGATCCTGAGCTTGGCCGGTTTCTCGTCCGCGTCGGTGGCCATCCCGGCCAGCGTCGGCGTCGGAATCGTCAACGTCCTCCTGACGCTGGTGGCCATGCGGCTGATCGACCGGGTGGGCAGGCGACCGCTCCTGTTGGCGAGCCTGGCCAGGATGGCGCCAGGTCTGTTCGTGTTGCGGCTGGCGTTCGCGGGTCCGCAACTGGCTGGTAGCCTTGGGTGGATCGCGCTGATCGGCCTCATGACGTACGTCGGGTTTTTGCCCTGGGACCTGGTCCGGAGTTCTGGCTGATGCTGTCGGAGATCTACCCACTGCGTCCGAGGTCGGGCCATGAGCGTCAGGACGGTCGCCAACTGGAGCGCCAACCTGAGCGTGGCGTTGTCGTTCCTGACGCTCACGCAGGTCCTGGGCAGGGCTCCCACGTTCTGGTTGTACGGCGTCGTCAGCATTTGGGGGCATGGGTCTTTGCCTTCTTCCTGGTTCCGGAGTCCAGGGGCGCAGCCTCGAAGCCATCGCGGCGCACTGACGAGCCGGGGGTCATCTGCGGGCGTTGTGAATGCACCGCTGCTTTCGACCGGGCCTCGGCCGAGGCAGGAAAGGACTCGGGGTGGTTGCCATAAAGTCAAGTGCAGACGTGCCGGAGACGAAGCCGGGACCCACGCCCACGGCTCCCGCGCCGACCACGCCCGAGTCCAAGGATGATCTGAAGTCCCTGCCCCTGGCCGAAGTAGAGAGGAAGTTGGGGTCGTCCCCGCACGGCCTCACCGGGGCCGAGGCGCAGAAACGTCTGACGCAGTACGGGCCCAACGAGATCGAGGAGAAGGCCGCCAATCCGCTCCTGAAGTTCCTCACCTACTTCTGGGGCCCCATCCCCTGGATGATCGAAGCGGCCGTCGTCCTGTCGGCGATCGCCCAGCACTGGCCGGACTTCGTCATCATCCTCGTCCTGCTCCTGGCCAACGCCGTTGTCGGGTTCTGGGAGGAGCACCAGGCGGGCAACGCGATCGCCGCCCTGGAGGCAAAGCTTGCGATCGAGGCGCGGGTGATGCGGGACGGGAGGTGGACCACCGCGGCGGCGCGTGAGCTGGTGCCGGGCGACGTCATCCGCGTGCGTCTGGGCGACATCGTGCCCGCGGACGCCCGCCTGCTGACGGGCGACCCGATCGAGGTGGACCAATCAGCGCTGACGGGCGAGTCACTGCCCGCCACCCGCGCGCCCGGCGAGGCGGTGTTCTCGGGCTCGATCGTGCGCCAGGGCGAGATCGACGCGATGGTGTACGCCACGGGGGCGGACACCTACTTCGGCAAGACCGCGCAGCTGGTGCAGGAGGCCCGGACCATCAGCCACTTCCAGCGCGCGGTGCTCAAGATCGGCGACTACCTGATCGTCCTCGCGCTGCTCCTGGTGGCCCTGATCATCCTCGCCGCTCTCTTCCGCGGCGACCCCCTGCTCACCACGCTGCAGTTCGCCCTGGTGCTGACCGTGGCCGCGATCCCCGTCGCGATGCCGACGGTGCTGTCGGTGACCATGGCGGTCGGCGCGCGCCAGATCGCCAGGCTGGAGGCGATCGTGACCCGCCTGGCGGCGATCGAGGAGCTGGCGGGCGTGGACGTGCTGTGCGCGGACAAGACGGGCACGCTGACCCAGAACAAGCTCACGCTGGGGGATCCCTTCAGCGTGGGCGGGATCCCTGCCGACGAGGTCATCCTCTGCGCGGCGCTGGCCTCGCGCGCGGAGGACAAGGACACCATCGACCTGGCCGTGTTGGGGGGCCTGCGGGACGATCAGGCACTGGCGGGCTACGAGGTGCTCCGCTTCCAGCCGTTCGACCCGGTCAACAAGCGCACCGAGGCCACCGTGCAGGGCCCCGGCGGCACGCAGCTCCAGGTGGCCAAGGGGGCGCCACAGGTGATCCTGGAGATGTCGACCAACGCGGCCCAGGTGCAGCCTGCCATCGAGCAGGCGGTCGACAGGTTCGCGGCACGCGGGTTCCGATCCCTGGGGGTGGCCCGGGCAGACCACGATGGCGCGTGGCAGTTCCTGGGCGTCCTGCCCCTGTTCGACCCGCCCCGGGACGATGCCCGGTCGACGATCGCGACCGCCGGCCAGATGGGCGTGAAGATCAAGATGTTGACGGGCGACGCCCTGGCCATCGCCCAGGAGACCGCCAAGAAACTGGGGATGGGCTCGAACATCCTCGACGCCAGTGGCTTCGGGGATACGAAGCACCACGAGACGGCGCAGCTCGCGGTCTCGATCGAGAAGGCCGACGGCTTCGCCCAGGTGTTCCCCGAGCACAAGTTCCACATAGTGGATGTCCTCCAGCAGCGCGGCCACATCGTCGGGATGACGGGCGACGGGGTGAACGACGCCCCCGCCCTCAAGAAGGCCGACTGCGGCATCGCCGTCTCGGGCGCGACGGATGCGGCGCGTGCCGCGGCATCGATCGTGCTGCTGACGCCCGGCCTCTCCGTGGTCATCGACGCGATGAAGGAGAGCCGCCGCATCTTTCAGCGGATGAACAGCTACGCGATCTACCGCATCGCCGAGACGCTGCGCGTCCTGCTGTTCATGACGTTGTCGATCCTGGTCTTCAACTTCTACCCGGTCACCGCGGTCATGATCGTGATGCTGGCGCTCCTCAACGACGGCGCCATCCTGTCCATCGCGTACGACAACGTCCACTACAGGCACAAGCCCGAGGCCTGGAACATGCGCATGGTGCTCGGAGTCGCCTCGGTGCTGGGCGTCACCGGAGTCGTCTCCGCCTTCGGCCTGTTCTACCTCGGTGAGCGCGTCTTCGACCTCGCTCGGGCCGACATCCAGACCCTGATGTACCTGAAGCTGTCCGTTGCAGGCCACCTGACGATCTTTCTCACCCGCGCACGTGGCCCGTTCTGGTCGCTGCCACACCCCTCCCGGGTCCTGCTCGTGGCAGTCCTGGGCACGCAGCTCGTGGCGACGCTGATCGCGGTCTACGGGGTGTTCATGGCGCCGCTCGGCTGGGGCTGGGCGCTGTTCGTCTGGGGTTACGCACTGGTGTGGTTCCTGGTCAATGACCGCGTCAAGCTGCTGGCCTATCGGATCCTGGATCCCGCCGGCGCCCCGTTGCTGGGCAGGCAGCCGCCCGATCGGACCCCGCAGATTGCCGCACAGGCCTAGTCCTCACCGCCGTGGGCCGCGGGATGGTCAACGCCACCGGGACCGCTCGCGACGGCGTACGCAGGAGTCCGGAGGTCTCGATGCCCGGTGACGAGGCGCCCACCCCCCGTCCGAGCCCGCTCGCCGCGGTCGCCACGCTCATCGAAGGGCGCCGCATACCGGAGAAGGGCGTGACGCCGTCGCCGCACGAGTCGCGCGCCACCGGGGTCCTGCGACCGATCGTGTTCGGCGGGAACGACGGGCTGGTGAGCAACCTCGCCCTGGTCATGGGCGTGGCCGGCGCGGCTCCCGCGCCCGGGGTCATCGTCCTCGTGGGTATCTAACTGGCCATCGCGCAGCAGATCACCG
>JAKAMV010000899.1 GCA_021812735.1 Chloroflexota bacterium
TCGAGAGGAACGCCGTCGCCACGGACGCCCCCGGGTAGAGCTGGACGATCACGCCGATGGTGAGGCCCATCGTCGCCGAGTAGACGAAGAACAGCGCGAGGCTGGCCATCGGCGACAGGCGGTTGATCCCCGCGCTGATCACCATGACCAGGACGAACTGCCCGATCAGCAGCGGGAGCCACAGGGAGACCGCAGCCTGGGTGATCGCCGTGCTGGTGGCGGTGAGGTACGAGACGCCTGCGGTCAGCAGGAGCCCCGCGAACATCCAGCCGAACGCCCCGACGAGGAGCTGCTGGACGAGGGCGGGCGCCGGGCGCACGCCGTAGGTCGATTGGCCTGCATAGCGTTGGTAGTTCATGGCTCGCGCACTTCAGCTGCTGTGGTGTCGGTGTTGGTCGATGTCTTCTTCGCGCTCGTCCGGTGCGGGCCGCGGGTCCGGACCGTCGTTGCGCTTCTTGATTCTGCCTGTTCCGCCAACCGCGCGAGGATCCACAGCAGGTCGGCGAGGCGATTGAGGTACGGGAGGGCGAATCCGTCGCGGATTCCCTCGTCGATCTCGGCCAGCGTGACGGTTCGGCGCTCGGCGCGGCGGACAATGGTGCGGGCGAGCTCGATGGCGGCCGAGACGCGCGTCTCGCCGGGAACGATGAACTCGCGCGGGAGCTCGATCGCGGCTTCGGCCTCGCGCAGGATGGCCTCGACCCCCTCGAGCATCGGCTTCGACACCCGTGTCTGGCCGTCCACCTGGCGATCGCGCGCGTCGGGCGCCGTGGCGAGCTCCGCGCCCGCGACGAACAGCTCGCGCTGGAGGCGCAGGATCAGGTCCGCGAGGCTGCCGAAGTTGCGCGACAGCGCGCCGTACTGCTGCTTGAGCCCCAGCTCCGAGCGGGCGATCCCGAGCGCGGCGACGGCCTCGTCGATCGTCCCGAACGCCTCGGTTCGGAGGTCGTCCTTGCGGACGCGGGCGCTGTCGAACAGGAGGCCGGTCGTCCCGTCATCGCCACGGCCGGTGGCGACGACGCTGGGAAACGGGAGGCGGCTGCTCATCGGGATCGGCTGGTCGTGGGCGACCGCTCACCACATCAGGCCCGCGTCACGCGGGTCCCAGCGCTCGGCAAGGAGCGTGACCTTGACGTCGTGCTCAACGACGCTCTCGGCCTGCTCCTTGACCTGCTGGATCATCGCGCCCGCGTAGGGGCAGAACGGCGTGGTCAGGATCATCTTGATCTCGGTGGAGTCCGGGCCGAGGATGATCTGCTTGATGAGCGCCAGCTCCACCACGTTCATCCCGATCTCGGGGTCCACGACACCGCGCAGGGCGTCGAGGATCGCGTATTCGGTGGCTCGGCGCTGGGCGTCGAAGCCCGCATCGGCGGCGACGGACTCGGTTTCGTTCATGACCCAGAAATCCTAGCACCGCGCTGGGAAATGGCCTCGCGGCGGCGCCTCGGGGCGCCCTCGCGGCGGCGGGGCCGGTACCGCGCCCTCGCGGCGGCGGGGCCGCCTTCGCGCGGAGGCCGTTTCCCCGCTATCTCCTCCCCGGGGCGCTTACGGATGGCGGATGCCCCGTATCTGCTCCGGGGGGAGATGCGGGGGCGAATCCGGGCGATCCGCTGCGCGCGGGCGAGGCGCGGCCTGCGTTAGCCCCTCCGGGAGGAGATAGCGGGGGAAGCGAGCGGCGGGCGGGGGAAGCGAGCGGCGGGCGGGGGAAGCGAGCGGCGGCCGGGGACGCGAGCGGCGGCCGGGGACGCAGGGACAAAAGCAGCCCCGGACTCAGACCCCGCATAAGCCTCACCAAAGTCCCCCGACGCAACATCACCCCATGGACGACGACATCCGATTGGGCAATCGCGTGCGGGCGGTGCGGATGCGGCTCGGTTGGCGGCAAGTTGATGTTGCGGCGAAGGCTGGCGTCAGTGCGACGACGGTTCTGCGCATCGAGCACGGCCGGCTCGAGACCCTCCAAGTGTGCGTGGTGCGCAGAGTGCTGCGCAGCCTGGAGATCGAACTGCAGCTGCTCGCCCGGTGGCGCGGCGGCGACATCGATCGTGTGGCCGACGCGGGCCATGCGGTCCTGGTGGGGATCATCGCGAGGTTCCTCGAGGCGGCGGGCTGGCAGGTCCAGGCCGAGGTCTCGTTCTCGATCTACGGCGAGCGAGGCTCGATCGACCTCCTCGCGTGGCACGCCCCGACACGAACGCTGCTCGTCGTGGAAGTGAAGACCTCGCTGAACTCGGTGGAGGAGACGCTTCGCCGGCACGACGCCAAGATCCGGCTCGCAGCGCAAGTCGCCGATGAGCGGTGCGGCTGGAGCGCCCGTTCGACGGCCGGCCTGCTCGCCCTGCCGGATGACACCGCAACTCGCACTCGGGTGGCCAGGCACGCGAGCGTCCTGGACCGGGCCTACCCGCTGCGAGGCAGCGAGGCGAGATCCTGGCTCCGAGCCCCAGAGGGCGGCCCGCGGTTGCTGATCTTCAAGTCGTCGCCCCCAGCCGGCCCAGCAAGGGTCGCTCCGCGACGCCGGGTT
>JAKAMV010000246.1 GCA_021812735.1 Chloroflexota bacterium
TATGAGCCGACCTCCATGCCGAGCGAGCAGGTCAAGGAGTCGTTCCAGACCCAGAAGACCGGGATCCCCCAGCTCCTGAGCTGGCTCCTCGCCAATCAACCCGCGGACCGCGCCGAGGGCGTGATGATCCAGCCCATCGCCGCCGGGCTCGGGATCGCCTGGGGCACCACCAAGCGGCTGCTCGACGAGGGCGTCAAGACGGGCCAGGTGGTGCGCAGCAAGGCCGGCAGTCGCTACTGCTACCGGGTCGCCCCCGGGGTCTCGCTCCCCTCCTCGTCGCCGGCACCTGCCAGTTCGTCGACGATCACGACCCGCATGGACCGTCCGCTGTTCGACGACGACGAGCGCGAGGAGCTGTTCGGATGAACGCTCGCACCGTCGCCGTTCGTCAGCCCGGGCCACTCGAGGGCCTGGCGCCTTGCACGCGCCGAACACTTGACCAGCCGCGAGATCGGCACGGAGATCCCCGCATGCCTGCTCCACTTGCCACGATGACCCCACCCATTCCGTTCGGGCCGGACGCCTCACCCACGGCCATGACGGACCCCGCCGGCCGCCCTGGCCGGCCGGAAGGACATGGCGACGCCGGGATCGCGTCGATCGCGCGGGCCTGGACGGACTGGTCGATCGCCGCCCTGCTGCCGCACCGGGGCCTGGTCGTGCTCGCGGGTCCGCCCCGGGCCAGCAAGAAGATGATGGCCTTGCAGATCGCCCTCGCGGTCGCCGACGCGTCGCCCGCGGCAGATTGGCCCACCGTGAACTGCGCCGGTCCCGTGCTCTTCGTCGAGACGGAGCACTCGGCCAGCGGCCTGCGGGGTCGCCTGGCGAAGCTGCTCCCCGCCCTGGGGATCGAGACCCCGCGGCACGCGGTGCAGTTCGTCCTGCCCGACGCGGCGCATCCGCTGCGCATCGGCGGTGCCGGGTGGGCCGAGCTCGACGCGCTGTGCGCGGCCAGCGCACCGGCCCTCGTCGTCTTCGACGCGCTGAGCGCGCTCGTGGCCGGCGCACCCGCGGGCGCCGACCTGTGGCTGGCCAGCGAGGCACTGCACCGCCTGGCCGTGCGGCACGGCTGCCTGGTGCTGGTCGTCCAGGAGCTGGCCGAGACCGCCACCGAGGACGCGGTGAACCGCTCGCTGCGAGCCCGGGACGGCGCGCCGGCGGGCGGGGATCCCGAGCTGTGGCTGACCGTGGCCTCGGTGCTGGGCAAGTTCGTGCGCCTCACCGCATCCTCGGTCAGCGGGGAGCAGGTCATCTGGCTGGAGCGGGATCCGGTGTCCCTGGCGTGCCGGCCGGCGGGGGATGCGCTGGTCGCCTCGCGGCTGAGCCTCGTGGGCACCATCGCCGCCCACGGCGTGGCCAGCGGCCGGGTGCGGCCCACCTTCGCGCCGAGCTACGTCCGTCGCCTCGAACGCTCGCTGCGCCATTTCGCCGCGACCGACAAGCCGGAGCTGCTCCTCTCGGGATCGCGGGTGCGGGCGCTCCTCGACGACACCGATGCGATGGGCCTGACCCCGGTCACCGATCCCGAATCGCTGGCCCTGCTGGGATCCGCGCTCGGGCTCGACGATCCGGTCTCCCTGGTCCGGCTCGTCTGGGCGGTCAATCGCTCCAAGGTTCGCACCTTCGCCGCCGCCGCCGAGCGCTGGGGCGCGATGGCCCAGGAGGCCCTGCGCCTGATGGGTCGGGGACCGAACGAACCGACCACCGAGCCCCGCGCAGCCGGTTCGAGCGGCGCGGCGAAGAGCGACGAGAAGGAGGCAGCGTGATGACCACGATGGCCGAGAGTGACGCGGACATGCAGCTCGACGGGGATCCCTGCCCCCTGTGCGGCGACCCGCTGCCGGAGATGCGGGAGGGTCTCGTCGAGTGCGAGAACTGCGGCTGGGAGGCGTGGCTGCCGTGGGATCCCTGGCCTTCCCGCCGTTCCGCGGCTCGCGCGGAATCGCCTACTACACCACGCATCGCGTCGAGGTCCGACCCCGACCAGCCGCGGGAGGATCCTCCGATGATTGCCCAGATCGCTCGCCGTCCCACGCAGCCCTTCTGGCCCGGGCACTCGCTGTTCGCCTATCAGCCCGACGGCACCGTCGTCCGCTGCGGCATGTGCGCCGCTCGGCTCCAGTTGCGCTCGACCAGGCCCGTACTCGTGGAGCGGGACGGCGGCTGGCTCCGGCGCTGGGACTACGACTGCGCCGACCATGGCGGCTTCGCGGGGCAGAACTACTACGAGCCCGCATCGCCAGCGGAAGCGGCCGAAGGCGAGGGGTACAAGGCGGCCGAGGCGGTGGCCAGGGCGGCGTCTCTGCGGCGCGCGGCCTGAGCCGCACCTGCCCGCGCGGATCGATGGTCGCCCGGCTGGACGCGCCGCACCCAGCGGGCGTTGCCTGACCGCACCACCGAAACCTGCGCACGCGCCGCGAACCCGTTGGCTGCTGCCGAGGCACGGGCATAGCGTGTACCGCGAGGGCCGACCACGAACCGTCGTGGACGACGGTCTTCGGAAGGAGCCTCGCCTCCATGCTCGCCCACCCACTCCCACGATCCCGACCTGCCATGCGCCGCCTGGCGCGACCTCGACCGATCGGCGCGGCGTGCCTCGGGACGCTTCTGGTCCTGTCGCTGGCGACCATCGGGGCCCAAGTCGTGGCCGCCGACGGCAACGCTTGCCTGGTGGGGGCCAGCGCGACCTCGCTGCGCCCGAACACCCTCGAGGTGGTGTTCGCCGGGTGCGCCTACGTGGTCTCCGCCGAGGTGCCGCCCTACACCATCGATCTCCTGGGCCCCGGATCCGACCGCCGGCTCTACCAGGGCGACGGCGCCACCCCGGACACGACGAGCGGCAATGTGACCTGGACCATCGGTGGCCTGCCGGCCGGGACCTACCAGATCGTCAACTCGGGAGTCGTCGACTTCGACGCCGCCGGCAACCCCGTGATCGGGACAGGTTCCCTGGCCATTCGCGTGTTCGGGGCGCAGGGGACGACCCCGACGCCGACCCCGGTCCCTGCCACGCCGACGCCCCATGCGACGACGACGCCGAGCCCGACCCGAACCCCGCAACCGACCGGGACCGCGCAACCGAAACCGAGTGCGACGGCCAGTCCCACGCGGGCGCCGTCCCCCGTCCCCGTCGGGGCCCGCGCCACCGCAGCCGCCGCGCCGCGGCCCGGTGCGACGGCACGTCCCGTGGCGACGGCCCCCGCGACGATCACGAGTGCTCCGCCCAGCGTGGCGGTGACGACGGCTCCGGCCCGGGCGATCGCAACGGTGACGCCATCACCGGCCGCGCCGAGCGGTCCTGTGCTGCCGCGCGCGGATGCCTCCGGTGTGCGCGTCGCCGCGCTCACGCCGGCGCCTTCGCCGCAGGCGTCGCTGGTCGCGGCTGTCGCAGCGGGCGCGCACGGACCGAGCGACGAGGCAACGGCCGTCCCCGCCGGTATCTCGACCGCGGCGCGGTCCTCGACCGTCACCGGTGCCACGCTGCGACTCGTGCTGGTCCTCGCGGGCGGGCTGGTGGCCCTCGCCGTGGTGCTGCTCGGGGCCGTTCGGTCACGCCGACGACGCACCGCACGCTGAGGGCCCGCGGTGGGGCTGCCCTCTCAACCCGAGGCACTACGCGGCTGCTCGAAACCTTGACGCGACCACCGATCGCGCCGATACCCCGTTGTTCGGCCGAGCAGCGGCCCGAGGCAGCAGCCCCGAGGCGACGGCCCCGAGCGACGGGAGCACGAGCCATGCAGCACGCCTTCACCACCTGGGACGGCCTTCCTCCGGCGACCCCGCGGCGCACGCGGGTCCTGATCGGCGTCGTCGGGAAGCTGCCCATCCCCCTGGCGGCCACCCTCGGGGCCATCCTCGTCGCGGTCCCGGTGGGCGGCGCGCTCATCGCGTGGAACGGTGCACTGGACGCCCCGCTGGTCCTGGCGTTCACCGCGGCGGCTGGGGCGGTGATCGGCGCGACCCTGGCGCAGCTGGCGTGGCTGTCGGTGCGTGCCGTCCTGCGCTCGCTCGACGCGCCCTCGAAGGGCTGAGCGATGAACCCCGACGCCGCAGGCGCGACCCTCGAGCCGCTGGACGGCTCGGGCGGCGACCATCCGAGTACCCCCGAGCCGGCGATCGCCGCCGCGACCGCGCCCCTCTTCGACTGGCCGTCGGATCCAGCGCCTTCCGGTGGTCCCGGACCCGGCGGCATGGCCCGGACGACCGACCCGGCCGAGGGCGCGCCGACCGCGCCCGGTGCACGAGATGGCCTCGCAGGCGGACGGCCCGTCGCGGAGCCGACCACGCAACCCGTCGCGGACGGGTGGCACACAACGACGAGCCAGGCAACCGGCTGGGAGGCGCTCGATGCGTCCGAGGAGCGGCGCGATCGCCGCCGCTGGCTCCTGCTCCTCCTGCTGGTGCCGCTGCTCCTCCTCCTGGGCTGGCTGCTGTGGCAGTGGCTGCAGCCGGTTCCGATCCTCTCGCTGGCGATCACCAGCGACGGGATGCTGGCCCCGCCGGCGAACCAGGTGTCCCGCGGGCAGGCCCTCGGCCCGGAGCAGCTGACCATCAGCAACGACGGAACCGAGCGGGCGTGCTGGTGGATCAGCGCCACGAGTGACAACCTCGCGCTGGCGGCGCTGGTCACGATCCACGTCGTGGACGCCGCCGGCCATGCGCTCTACACGGGCCCGGCCCCCGGCGCGGCGCCGACCGTCGTCGCCGGCTCCGCCTGTGTCCATCCCCCGATCGGGTTCCCATCGGGGACCGAGGCCACGCTGGCCCTCGGTGGGAGCGCCACCCTGACCGTCACGGGCAGCGTGGGCGACCTGCCAGCAACGCTGAACGGCGCGTTGCTGACCATCACCTGGACGAGCAGCGGCGCGCCGGCCGATCGATAGTCGGGCATCGGCGATCGGTCGCGGCGCTGGGCGGGCGCTCGATCGGCTGACGTTGGCATTTGCGACTGCGCAGCTCGGGCGCGCCCGCCGGATCTCGCAGGGTCGGGATCCGGGCCATCCCCGGTCGTTCGCCGTGCGCCGGCGGGCCCGCACGTCCTGCGAACTTCCCCTACGCCGAAGCTTGACATCCCCCTTCGGCCGCCCACTCTCCCGCTGACCCGGCCAGCACCGCGCCGGTTGAAGGAGCGCGAGAGATGAACCCCATGCACCGCCAGCCCCACAGCGGACAGTCCACCACCGAGTACGGCATTGCCATCGCGCTGATCGCCGTCATCGCCATCGCCGCCCTGGCGTCGGCGAGCGTGGCGGTCGGCGGGGCGTTCGGCTTCATCAACCAGCGGGTGGAGGCGGTCATCCCCACCTCGGGGAGTGGCTCCGCCCCCACTGCGTTCGTCACCCCGGCCATCCAGACGGTCGGCCAGACGGTGACCGTGAGCGGCACGGGCTACACGCCCGACAGCAGCGTGACCATCACGCTCCACTCGACGCCGACCGTGCTGGGCACCACGCCCGCTGATAGCGCGGGGCGGGTGACGTACACGACTGTCGTGCCTCTCGGGACCGTCCCCGAGCAGCACGCCGTCTTGCTGAGCGACACCTCGCACTCCGCCCAGGCGCCGCTGCAGGTGAACCTGGCACCCTCGACCACCACCACGTTCGGCGCGGCCCTGGCACCCGCGCCCCTCGCCTTCAACGCAGCAGATGTCCCGGCCGATCTCGATCCGGCGGTGCCCTTCATCTTCACGGCCGCGTCCTTCCCCACCCTGGCACCGGTGCCGCAGCACGGCCAGTTCGCCTGGATCAACATCTGCGCCGCGGCGCCGTGCACCGCCAGTGCGCCCGCGATCGCGTCGATGATCCAGGCGGAGCCCACCAGCGAGAACACCGTGGGCACCGGCATCCAGATCGCGCCGCTGCAGGCCGGCATGTGGACGTCCCTCTTCTCGGATCTCGCGGCGCTGGACGGCACCACGTTCCCGGTCGCCATCGTCAACAACGCCGGCACCCTCGTGGGCTGGACGGACTTCCGGCTCGATGCGGCGACTGGGGGGACGAGCAAGACGATCACCGGGGCGTTCGTCGCCCAGCCGTAGTCGCGCAGCGCGCTCTTCGTTGGGCAAGCGTGCGGGCCGCCAGACCCGGGGGCCAACCTGGGTCGGGTCAGAAGAAGGCGGCCCGCGGTTCTCGCCCGCCTGTGGCCATCGCATCCGGGAAGGACACCCGCTACGGGTCGCGCCGCTGAGCATTCGCTCGAACGGCCCCCGTCCCCTACGGGACCCGCACCCCTTCCTCGGCGAGCAGCCGCCCCCGGAGGACCAGCCGCCGCTCCTCGAGCCAGGCCCCCAGCACGCGGCGCCGATGGGCGGGCCAGTCGACCCCGATCCAGCCGCACGAGCAGCGGGCGGCGCTGCCGCCCGACGCCCGCCGGCGATGACCCGCCAGGAACGTCGTCGCGGGGCTCGAGGTGAGGCGGACGGTCATCCGACCAGCCTACTCCGCGCCGTCGGCGGCCGGGAACGAGCCACCGTGCATCGGGATCTGCTGGAGCCCGGCCTCCAGGGTCCCTCCGAGGGGTACCTCGTAGCCGCAGTTCGCGCAGGTCCAGCGCCCCGGTCCCTGCGGACAGGTCGTGGTGATGCGCAGCGGTCCGCCGGCCCCGGCCACGATCACGACGTTGCCGCGCACCCATTCCACGCGCGCACAGCAGGGACAGCGCGGGCTCTCCTCCATCGCTGAAGGATGGCTGAGGTCGGGGTCGGTGAAATGGGCCGTCCGGACTATCGCCGATCAGATCCCTCGCCTTCCGCCCGCTTCGCCGGACGCTCGCGTCGACCGTCGAGAGTGAACGCTCAGCTAGCGGGCGATGCCCCCGCACCCACCCGCGGACGACATCATTGTGGGGGCTACAACTGGGTACCGCCCGCCTACGGTCACCGGCTGCGCCGCCCGCCTGCGGCGGCCCTTGACGGGCTACCGCCGCCGCCCGCCCGGCGATCGTCGCCGATCCCTGCCTCCCGCAGTCTCTCTCCGTTGCCGCGCGATCGAGTCCTCGTAAGCGCCACCCACGGCGACGATGGGGCGCTGGCCGATCCCGACGTATTCCCGGACATCGACAGAGATCTGAGCAACCAGACGCGGGCGGACACCTCCTGGTCCCGGAACCTGTTCCTCGAACAACTTCACGTCCAACACGCGAGGGTCCTTCCTGACTGCTGCGACGACCTCCCGCGCCACTTCAGCGTGCTTGCCCCACGCCATCAGGTATATGCGTGGGTACGCTCGCTCCACAGCGTGCAGGACCGCTCCCGTATAGGCACTGCTCCCCCTGGATGAGAGCACCTCCGAGGTCGCGGATAGACGAAGCCGCACCTGATCCACTTGCCGTCAAACGGCAGCCGGTCCTGTTCGTGCTGCGGGTCCGCAAGGCAATAGAGGTGCTCGACGAAGGCCGCGCTTTCTCTCGCAACCTCATCCTGGGGAAGCCGATTGACCAGCCTGGTGCCGAGCCGCGCGAACTCCTCAAGGAGGATCGGGGCAAAGACTCTGTCCTGCTCCAGCACCTCCAGCTTCGCCGTCAGCTCCCGCAGCTTCGTTTCGTTCGCAATTTCAGGCTGCCAGATCGCGGTGATGAACTCATTGACGGCGCGACCATCTCCCCTGCTCAGGATCGACTTCGCTACGGTGAAGTCGATACCCCGTGACACGTCCCTGTCGAGATGGGGCCTCGCGTTGATCAACACGCCATGTCTTGCATATGCCCATGCGGCAGCCACAAGGTTGTGAATTCGATCCCGGTGCTCCGCAATGCCCAGAACCAAGGTCCCGTCCGGCAGGTGTTCGGCTTGCTCAGCCGACCGCACAAACTCGATCCGCACGCTGCCTACCGCGGCGTCCGGACAAGCCCGCACTAGTTCTTCGATTCCAGCCGATACTGTCCCCTCAATGTCCTGCCGGACGGACTCCCTCTCCACGGCCCGGTTGGTCCACGCCAGGTAGGCAAGCAGCCGACCCGATAGTTGCTTCGCTTCGTTCGGGTAGATCTTGATCAGAAACGCCACGCCGATAATGACGACCGCTGCGAACGCGCCGAGGTCTCGGACGGGTGGCACGGCCCAGTACAGCGCCCCGACGAGGACGATGGCACCAACGACGGTGGCAAGTGCCCGCCTAGGGGAGCCCAGCAGTACCGTCGGAATCGACCTCATTCTCTCGCTCCAGCAGGCACCGGAAACACAGGGGCACTAGCCGGCCGCCCTGCTTGAGGAACGCCGCGGGTACCCCCCTCGACTGTCGCCCGCACAGCCCACACTCCCAGACCTCGGCCAGTGGCGCCCCAAGGACGGCGGTCACGTCGGCCTGATGCAAAGCCGGCAGTTTCGGCCCCCTGGCGTCCTCTCCCACGCTGCCCAACTGCTCCTTCGCAGTGTCGTCCACCGCGGCCGCGGTAGGCGGATCCACCCGTCAACGACAACTGTACAATCTGCAACGCTTCGTGGCGCCTCTAAGCGAAGTTCGCCCGCGAGACGCCGGCGCTGGCTGTTCCAGCTACATTCCCCCACACTCGCCCAGCCGGGGGGATGCTCCGCACGTCCCACAATCGCTCCGGCTACCTGTCTGCTCCAGGCTGTACCAGAGCGCCATACGTCCCTTGACCGAATACGGTTCAAGCACGCCGGAAACATCCAACACGGGCGCCTTCCGCCGACGCCTCATGCTCCCGGTGGGGAGCCCACGCCCCCGCGTCAGGCCGTCCCCGAGAGCGCGGAACCTCCAGATCCCCCGCGGCGTCTCCGGACTGCACGCCAGGGTGGGCGCGTCACCCGCCACACGGTCGTGCCCGCGATCACGGGAGACCCTGCCATGTCCACCACCGTGCGGTTCGTCAGCGCCGGCGTCGTCCTCGGGCTGGTCGCCGGTCTGGTCGTCGGCGCGGGGTTCGCACAGGCGGGACGTGCCGCGGCCGCAGCGCCGTCGACCATGCCGAGCGCATCGTCAACGGGCGTGTCGGGCGGCGCGCCCGTGGGACTCCCAGCGGTCCGCAGCGGCGTGACGGGCGTCTGGGTGTCGAGTACGGTGACCAGCGGGTCGAGTCCCACCATCGCGAATCCCTGCCTCGGTGGCACGCCGGGCGTGGCGCCCGACCACACCATCGTGGTGACCGGCGTCGGCGAGGCGGATGGCAGCGCCGACGGTTCCGATAGCACCGGCGCCGAGCAGGCCGCGCTCGAGGCTGCCCTGGCCGACGCGAAGGCGCAGGCCGATGCGATCGCGTCGGCGGCCCATCTCTCGATCTCGGGCGTGCTCTCGGTCAGCGCCTCGGTCGCTCCGTACGGACCGCTGCCGCTGGTGGCCAACGGGTCGGGCCCGGCGGTCTGCGTGCCCGGCTGTCCGGCGGGCGGGGCGACCACGAGCGCCGCGCCGATGCTCCTGCCCCAGCCGGTCTGCCCGCCCGCCTACCGGCCGACCCTGAGCGCCGCCGTCACCGTCGCCTACCAGATCGGTTGAGCGGCGAGCCGGCTGGTCGCGCGATCCGCCGCCACCCGAGCACGACCGACGGCTCTGGCGTCCTCCCGCCGCGCATGGCACGCTATCTGCACGCGGGGCGGCCGTTCGGTTCCACTGGCGCCGCGGGGGCCAGCCAACAGTCGGGCGCGGGGCACTGCATCGAAGAAACGGCACGGCCGCGGATGGCGCCGGGCGCGCGACCGGGGCGCCGCCGGCTGGCGACAGCGCAGGGCGACCTCGGCGACCTACTGCCGCGGCGCGCTGACCGGTGGCGCCGAGGGCGCCCGTCCATGGCCACCGGCTGACGGCACCCGCGCCTGAGCGCGCGGCTGCCCGCGTCGCCGCCAAGCCATGCCGCCTCGATCGTGGGACTGCCGACCGCCTCGACACCCGATCCGCCGCGCGCGGTGTGACTGCCGCCCCTGCGCGTGTCGGCGTCCGCGATGCCGGACGCAGTGAACTGGATCACCTTGACTCGCAGCGTGCACAGGTGGTCCTGGACGGGCGGTGTTAGCCAACCCCGCCGATTCCGGCCAGAAGCCGCTGAGAGGTCGTCGAGCGACCGCCCCCGACCTGGGGCGTTCCGAAATGGGCTTGAACGAGCTGACGCGGCCGCCTGACGGCGCACAGACGCATCCGGCAGCGATTCCGGCGGCCAGATTCTGGCGCCCCGCGGCTGGCGCCGTGCGGAGACGGGTGGACGATGACGTGGCGCCGCAGACGCTGCCCTTCGCGCCGGCCGGAGTGTTTGCCGGAGTGGCGTGGTCGTCCGCGTCCTTGACGCCGAGCCCTGGCCGACGATACTGCGGCATCCCTCCGATCTGACGAGGGACCGCAGCACAGCTGAGGTCGAGCGCGAAGCGGATGCAATCTCGGCCGACGCTGTGTCCGACCGGGGCGACGTTCGGCCGAAGGAAGGACGCGATGAGCAGTGGCCAGCGCGGCAAGCCGCCATTCTGGGTCGCCGTGTCCGTCGCAGACGGAGAGGGTGGTCTCGGGGGCTGGCGGACCTTGCCGACCACGTACGCGACCCAGGTCCAGGCGATCAACGCCGGCAATGCCCTGTGGGTCCTTGAGGCGATCCCTGACCTGCGCGGGGTCCGGGTCCTCGGGAGCGACGGCGCCCAGGTCGGGGCCGATCTGTTCCGCAGCTGACGGACGCGGGGACTTGGCGGAAATCGCCCGATGGGGCGATTCGCCCAGGTGGAGCCGCGGTCGCCGCATGCGGTCGTGCGGCGGTCGGTTGCCTGACCCAACAAGTGGTCGGTAGGTGCTCTTCCAGCGAGAGCGTCATATCGCTCGCTCGCAAGCCCGACGCCGCGGGTATCCTCGTGCGATGCCAGGCACGCCCGCCGCGATCGGATGACCCCGGCCGAGTTCGCCGCCAAGTGGGCGCGGAACAGCGCCCGGGAGCGGCAGGCTTCACACGAGCACTTCCTCGACGTCTGTCGCCT
>JAKAMV010000247.1 GCA_021812735.1 Chloroflexota bacterium
GCCCGCGACGGCGCTCCCCGATACCGGCACGAGCGTGCCCGGCGCGGTGGTCGTGGTCACGCCGCTCGCGTAGAAGTAGGACGTGGCGGGGCTCTGCGGGTTATCCACGACGATCTCGTACGACCCGTCCGGGACGGTCAGCGCATACGCGCCGGATGTAGCGGTCATGATCCCCGCGCTGTATCCGGAGATGCACCCGTCCACGACGGTCGTATCGACGGCATTCACGCGCCAGCCGGAGTCGGGCCCGGACGAGCCGGTCACGGTCCCGCTGATCGTGTACATCGGCGGGAGCTGCATCTGGAGGCCGGCGATCGAACTGCCCACCACCGAGAGGGACGGGGTGGTGCAGTTCCATCCGCCGAGGTTGCCCGGCTGACCGGGCGTGTATGCGAAGGTGGGCCCCACCTGGGCGGACGGGCTCGTGGGCGGCGCGGATGCCGCGATCCGGTACGAACCGTCGATCACCGGCACTGAGAACCGCCCCTCGGCGTCGGTGAGAACTGACGGCGACTGGCTGAAGTGATCCGGGAAGCTGATCACCGCCCCGACATTCTCGTTCGTCCGGAGGGCCCCGGAGGCGTCGGTCATGGTGCCCGCAATCGTGTAGAAGACTGGCAGCTGAATGTCGATACCGCTTACCGGCGAGGAGCCCAGGGTGATTGGGGTGCCCTGCGGCACATCCGCGGTCGGGCCGCTCGATGTGTAGGCGAGGGCAAACTGGTTCGGGCCCGCTGTTGCGATCACCTGGTAGGCACCGGGGGCCGACAGGGACAGCGCATAGTTGCCCTGCGAGTCTGTCGTGGTCCGAGCCGACGGTCCGGCCCAGCCATCCGGCTGCGCCGTGACGAACTCTCCGGTCACCGGGTTCCCGGAGGCGTCCTCGACCGTGCCGCAGATCATGCTGCCGGTGCATGGCGGCGCGAGCACGGTGAGATCGTTGCTGACGCCCGTCTGGGTCGTTGTGCTGAGCGTGATGGTGTGGGTGATCGAGGTGTCGGTCCCGGCCGGGATGGTGACCGTGGCGTCCACGCTGCCGGTGGCGCTGGAGGTGGTGGTGCCGAGCACGGTCGGCGTCGAGTGGAGCGTGATGGTCACTGGGCTGTCGGGCGTGTAGCCCGTGCCGGTGACGGTCACCTGCTGGCCCGCCAGCTGGATGGTCGGGTTGACCAGCGCGGTCGGCGCAGCGGCGGTGCCGGACCCCACGGCCGCGGTGAGCTGCTGGTTGATCCCGCTGAACGTGGCGCCGACCCCGCCGTTGACGGCAGTCAGGGCGACGATGAGGATGGCGGCGATCAGCCCGAGTGCGAGCCCGTACTCGGTGGTGGACTGTCCGCGGCGATGCTGGTAGCGGTTCATGGTGTGCGCTCCCGTGGCCCGGTGCACCCTGGGCAGCCGGATCGCCGGGAGGTTCGGCGGGTCTCCGCCGATGTCAAGGTTTCGCACATTGCTCGGAGCACGATGACGGCAAGGGCGTCGGCTGGAAATGAAAGCTGATCGTTTCGCCCGACTGCTGAACCATCCTTTCGCGCCGCTACCAACACCGCGCCCCGTGCTCCTCGCTTGTCACCTCCCGCGCCGCGCGGACGCGTCTCTCCAGGGATAGGCGACCAAAGGGGCCGGCCGTGACGAACGGGAGCGGCCGCTGACTGGCGGTGCCTCGTCTCCCGGTGTCCCGGCGCCGAGGACGCCCTGCGCGCCCCACAAGATCGAGGCCAGGCGCTCACTGCTGTTCTGTTCGTGGCGATGCGGAGCACGCTCAAGGCCACGCGCGTCCCCATCGCGAGGAGCCGCCCCGACGTCGACGGCCACCCGGTGGCCGAGGCGCGCGGCATCAGCAACCCAGGCGCCCACGAGCCATGTCACCCCGTCGTCCCGAACCCTCACCGTGGGCCGTGGAACACCGCCCTCCTGGACTGGCCCGTCGTCACGGGGGTACGTCTGGTGGTCGTCCTTCGCCCGGTCGGCCATGCTGGCAGGCGGCGGGTCACCCCGGGTGCAGGGGTGGCCGGGTTCGAGGGGCGGTCGCAACACCTCGGCGGTGAGGCGTAGCCAGAAGGCCTGCCGACGGTCAACCCATCCTGGGGACCGTCTGCGCCCGGATGCGCGCTCCCGCCATCCACCAGGCGGGCGCCGGGAGCAGCGGCCACGGTGCTGGGGCGCAATCGCCGCGGGCTGTCGAGCGAGGGCGCCGCGGTCGGCGGCTCGCTCCCGTGGTCGGCAACCGCGGGGTCCGCCAAGCCAGCGGCCGGCGAACCGCCCGCCGCTGGCAGCCATCAGGCCGCCAGCTCGCGGTTGCCGACCGCGCGATGAGCGCCGTCCGGCATGGACCGCGGTACCGCGTGCGCGAGATCGCTCGCCGTCCACCTCGCGCCCCGCGACGAGGTGCGGGACGCTCTCGCTGGGAGGATCACCCGACCCGACGCGGCAGGTCACCGGCCGGCGCGGGGACGTCGCACCGACCGGCCGTGGGTCACCTCCTAGAGCTCAGGGCAGCGCTCGCACCGGCTGCGCGCGATGCCCCCCTGACGCGCTGCCAGGTTGCGGCGTCCGCCGGGCCGGCGGGCGACGAGCTTCCTACCGGGCGCCGTACCAGTCGGGGTCCCACGAGTCGCGCAGGTAGCGGCGTCGGAATGTCTCGAGGTCCGCTCGGGCGATGCGATACGTGACCCGTCCGCCGGTTGTCAGGACCGTGGCGCGGAGGCGGCCCGCCTCGATCTGGCGGCGCACCCAGCGCCCACCCACACAGCCGAGCTCCGCGGCCGCCTGGTCCGTGCTCAGCTACGCCGGGTGTCGGGGCGACAAGGAGCTCGGCCACCGATCGACCCGTGGACCGGCCGCCGAGCGTGACCGGCCAGCCGGCGCCGGCCTCATGGCCCCGGGGATCACCCGTCAGCCCTGTCGAGCACGCTGGCCATCACCGCCTCGAGCGCCGGCCCCGTGAGACCTCGTCCCAGCGCGTCGGGTGCGCGAGCGCTGGCGCAGGTCGTCGCGCACCGGGGCCCCGTCGCCCGCCTCCATCGCCGGCACCGCCTGGGTGTCGCGCGCCGGCAGCGCCGCCAGGCGCGAGCGCACAAGGCCCGCCGAGAGCGCAACGATATCGGCCCGGACGACCGAGAGACCGGGTTGCCGCCGGGCGCTGGTCACGAGTGCGCTCGTCGTGCCGGTACCGAGCGGCCCGTGCAGGAGGGCGTGGGAGCGCAGTGCCCGCCCCGGCGCCGGGTCCAGCGACTGCCCGACCAGGGACACCACGAGGAAGACCCAGGGCTGGAGGTGATGCGCCGCGAGCCAGACGGGATCGAGGAAATCGCGCATGGAGCACCTCGGCGGCGGACGAGGGCTCCAGGTAACCGAACGTGTGCCAAGGCGTCGAGCGCGCCGCGCGCTCCCTTCGCTCTGTTCGCTGTTTTCGGCGGCGGACGCCGGCGCGCGGCCCGCTTGACGGGCGCTCGATCCCCGCCTACGACCCGCTCATTCAACGCTGGTACACCACGGCCGAGGTGGGGGCCGAGCTCGGGGTCACCGACACCACCGTGCGCCAGCTCATCCGGGCCCGGCGCCTGGAGGCCCGCGTGCTGCTGGGCGGGAGCCGGCCGGTCTTTCGCATCAGCGAGGAGGCGCTCGAGCGCTACCGCAAGCGCTACGTGCGGAACACCCTGCGCGACGACTGGGAGTAGGGCACTGCGTCGCCGCCTGTCGCGTGCTCATGCTGACTACGTTCGGGCGCCCGGGCTACCTTCGACGCGCGATGGAGGTCGGTGCGTCGGGTTTCCTGCTCAAGGACGCCCCGGCCACGGAGCTTGCCGTGGCGATCCGGCGCGCGCATCGCGGAGAGCGCGTGGTGGATCCTGGCCTGGCCGCCGAGGCGCTCAGCGAAGGGACCAGCCCGCTGACCGAGCGTGAGCGTGAGGTTCTCGCGGCCTCCATCGAGGGCGGCACGAACGCCGAGATCGCCGGGCGGCTCGAGTGCTTCCCAAGCTCGAGCTGGCCCGCTGGACGGGCTCGGTCTTCGATTGGCTCACCGACGAGCGCAACGACACGGCCTGCAGCGGGCGCGTCCGGATGAAGCACCTCGCCGACGTCGTCGATGCCGCGCTCGCCCTCGCCTGGGCCGAGGCTCGGCCCAGGCCTGCGGGTCGACGGCATGGGCCTCTATGACGCCGCGCTGCGCCTGACGGTCCGCGGCTTCACCCACGTCGCCCTCGATGTCGAGCTCGGCCTCGACGGAACGGCGGCGGCGTGACGGTACCCGGGCCACTGCCCGCCATCGTCGCCCCACGCCCCTCCGGGCGGCCGGTCCGTGCGGCACCGATTGTACCCCGATGGCCCGGGGCATCCCCACCCACGCCGACGCCTATCGCCCCGCCAGCCGATCGTCCGCTTCCTCCGCGATGCGGGTGAACTCGAGTACGACGGCGCTCGTGATGTACGGGTTGGCCTGGGCGATGAGGTCGACCGTCGCGAGGGCCGCCTTGAGCGACAGGACGCCGAGCTCCACGAGCTTCAGCAATGGTCGGAGCCCACGCATCTGGGCGACACCGCGCGCCCTGCATTCCTCTCCGAGTGAGCCGTCGTTCGTTAGGCAGGCGTACCCGCTGTCCCGAGCGACGATGAGGCAGATCCGATCGGCGAACGAGAGGGCCGGATGCTGGTCGGCCGCCTCGTCGAGCTGTTCGAGCGTCGGCTCCACGACGGTGAGACCGAGCGCAGTACACCGAAGCTCATCGAGTTGTTGTATCTCCGCGAGGACCGGAGTCGGGACGATCACGGGTGCCACGTGCTGCGCGATGAGGGTCAAGACCGACTCGTTGGCCTCGAGGATGTCGATGAGCGCGCAGGCGTCGCCCACGAGACCCGTCAGCGGCCGCTCTTCCATCGCCTAGTGCACTAGCACGGAGGATGCTCGACGGTTGGGCGGATTGCAGCTACGCTGCGGGTATGCCGAACCATCCCGCTCCTCCGTTGACCGGTCACTGACACGGAACGCCGTGCCCTCCTGGGCTTGGTGCGCGCCGGGCGGACCGAACAGCGCCTGGCGACCAAGGCGCGGATCGTGCTCTAGACAGCCGAGGGCATGGCGAACGAGTGGATCGCGGCCGAGTGTGGCGTGGACAAGATGACGGTCCTCCTGTGGCGGCGCCGCTTCACGAGCCTGCGGGTGGCTGGTTTGCGCGCTGCGCCCCGCCCGGGACGCGAGCCCGTCCACACCCGTGAGGAGCGCGACCGGGTGATCGCGCTCACGCTCGAGCCGCCCCCTGCTGGTGCGACCCACTGGAGCGCCCGACGGATGGCGGGCCGGGTGGGGATGTCGATCGCCACGGTGCAGCGCGTTTGGGCTGAGGCGCATCTCATGCCGCACCGGGTGGAGACCTTCAAGTGGAGCACCGATCCTGCGCTCGTCGAGAAGGCGCGCCACGTGGTGGGCCTCTGCCTTGCGCCACCCGAGAGCGCGGTCGAGCTGTCGGTGGACGAGAAGACGCAGATCCAAGCGCTCGATCGCACGCAGCCGATGCTGCCGCTCCGGCCGGGGCAGGTGGAGCGCCTCACCCACGACTAGGAGCGGCACGGGACGACGAACCTCTTCGCCGCCTTGCATGGGGTCACCGGGCAAGTCACCGCTCAGGCGCGGACCCGTCACACGGGTACCGACTTCCTGGCCTTCCTGCGGCGCGTCGCGCGAACGTGTCCCGACACTGAGCTGTGCGTCATCCTCGACAACGTCTTGACGCACAAGACGCCGGCCGTGCGGGCCTGGCTGGCACGCCATCCCCGGATCGCATTCCACTTCACTCCGACGTCCGCTTCCTGGCTCAACCAGGTCGAGACGTGGTTCAGCATCCTTTCCCGCCAGACCATCCGGCTCGGCGCCTTCCGCAGCGTGGCGGAGCTCGTCGAGCGGATCGAGGCCTTCACGCGCGGCTGGAATGCCGGAGCAACTCCCTTCATCTGGGTGAAGACGGCCGACGCGATCCTCGCCAAGGCGGTCCGCAAGCCCCGAGCGTCCAGCGAATCGGTGCACTAGGCCCAGGCTCGGTGCAGGTCCCGCATACTCGCGAGGTCGATGCCGAGGATCTCGGCGGCGCGACTTAGCGAGATGCGGCGCTCGTCAAGCGCGCGGCGGACCAGCCTCCCGCGCCGATCGGGATCGAAGTCGCTTCGCGCGAGCTCATCTGGCTCCCTGCCGCGGAGCGGCTCGGGGGCCGCTGACCCGCGCGCCGCGGGTACGAGCGGGTTGGGCTCGTCGGTCCGGGAAAGCGGACGCCCCAGTCGCGCCTTCGCCTGCGCCATGAAGCGCGGCCACACGTCCTGGACGCCGATCTCATCGAGCCGGTAGAGGACCGTTCGGTAGCTGACTCGAAAGATCCGCTTGACCTTCATGACCGCGTCGTAGAGACGCAGACCCTGGACCTCGGCCCACTCCTTGTCGAATCGTCGCGGGGGCATCAGGAGGTATGCGGCGAAGACGTCCGCCTCACGCTCGGCGATCGGGTCCTCGGCGGTCTCGTCGGAGTTGAACTCGTCGCGATGGAGCAGCAGGTGGCCGAGCTCATGAGCGGCGGTGAAGATCTGCCGCTCGACACTGATGCGTTCCCAGCAGTTCACCACGATGGCGGGCCCGGCGCTGTCTTCTGCGACGGATAGCCCGAAGAAGCCATCAGACGCGATCTCAAGCCACAGGACCTTGACGCCGATCTTGTCCTCGAGCAGACCGCTGATGTCGAAGATCGGCTCGTCGTCGAGCCCGAGCCGCTTGCGCACCAGCTCGGCGGCCTCGCGAGGCCGCGCCTCGCCGCGCGGGGCGTCGAACGTCGCCAAGGCGTACGGACGGACCTCGCCGACGAGCTGTTCGAGCGAACTGTAGTCCTCGAGCTCGCGCCCGACGTCGTGCAGGATCCGCTGACGGTCCTTCAGCCGCGTCTTGGACCGGAAACGAGCCCTCGGAGGCGCGGGGGCGGGCCGAAGCAGTTCCCCGGGAGCAACACGCAGCGCTTTCGCCAGCGCGACGAGGGTCGAGGCCCGTGGTTGGCTGGCTCCGGCCTCGAGGTTTCGGTAGGCAGCGCGCGAAAGGCCGGCGGCCTCGGCGGTCGCCTCCTGGGTCATCCCACGCATCCCTCGCAGGCGTTGAAGGTGGCGACCGATGTCCTGGGTCGCACCGTCGTTCACAGCTAATCCCTCCGGCTAGAACACGTAGCAGAGTAGTGGATTGGACACCGCTCGTCAAGTTGTTTAGTATGGCGTCGCCAAAGGGATTCACCCCGGCACCACGGTTCAGAAGCAGGAGCGTCTCCGGTGAGCGAGCACGAGCACAGCGGGCACGACGACATCGAGATCATCGTCAACACCCGCCCCAGACTGGTCCATCGCGGCGTGATCACGTACGAGGAGCTACTCGCGCTCGCATTCGATCCGGTGCCAAGCGGACCGAACATCCTGATCACGGTCAGCTACTACCGGGGCGAGGGCGGGAAGTCGGGCGACCTCCTGCCGGGCCAGCACGTCGCGGTCCACGACGGCATGATCTTCGATGTCACCGCAACCGATCGCTCGTAGCGAGGACCTCCGCTGTCTGGTCGAGGAGGGATACGAGCTCGAGATCCGAGGCGCGTGCCTTCTGGTCCATCACGTTCCGTACGTCACGCCCGAACGGGTCGTGGCGTACGGGAGTCTCGTGATGACGCTCACCCTCGCCGGCGACACGACCGCACCGCCCGACGACCACACGGCCCGCTTCATCGGTCAGGAGCCATGCGACGCGACGGGCCGGCGCCTCGACAGCATGATCAACGGCGGCGCTGGGCAGATCGACCGCATCGCCTTCGACTACTCGTTCTCCGCCAAGCCGAAGCCCGAGGACCGCTACCGTGACTACCACCACAAGGTCTCGGCGTACGTGGCGCGGCTGGCCGGGCCCGCGCGGACGATCGACGCCGACGCCACCCCGCTGACGTTCGCGCCGGTCATCGAAGACCCTGGCGCGTCGCCGTTCCGGTACGCGGATACTGCTACGCCGCGGGCCGGTCTCGAGAAGTACGCCGCTCGGCTCGAGGGGTCGAGGGTCGCGATCATCGGCGTCGGGGGCACCGGCAGCTACATCCTGGACCTCGTTGCGAAGACGACCACGGCCGAGATCCACCTGTTCGACGGCGACCGCTTTCTCCAGCACAACGCCTTCCGAGCTCCAGGCGCCATCGGGCTCAATGAGCTTCGAGGCGGTCGCAACAAGGCGGAGTTCTGGGCGAGCGTCTACGAGCGCTTCCGGCGCGGGGTGGTCCCCCACCCCTACCGTCTGACGACCGACAACGTGAGCGAGCTTGACGGCTTCTCGTTCGTATTCATTGCAGTCGACGATGGCCCGTCCCGTGACATGATCACCCGACGGTTGGAGGGGGATGGAATCCCCTTCGTCGATGTGGGCCTGGGGGTGAACGACGTCGACGACCGGCTGTCGGCCACCGCGAGAGTCTCGGTCGGGACCCGGAGCCACCGCGTCGACCGCGACCGAATGCCCGTGCACTCCTCAGGACTGGAGAACGACTACCGCCACAACATCCAGATCGCAGAGCTCAACGCACTGAACGCCACGCTGGCTGTGCTCAAGTGGAAGAAGATCGCGGGGATCTACGCGGACCTCGAGCTTGAGCACTTCTCAGCGTTCGCGACGTCGATGAACGCCACGGTGAATACCGACCACGATGAGCCGAATCGGCAGGTTTGAGCCGGAGTTCGTGTCCCAGGCCCCCGATACCCTTGAGGATGGGCGGCTGTACGTCTCTCTGCCATACGCAACGGCGCTCCACCTGTGTGCATGCGGGTGTCGGCGGGAGGTGGTGACCCCACTCCGACCCGGCCAGTGGCGTCTGATCTTCGAGGGCACCGTGACGCTGCGACCATCGATTGGCAACTGGAGCCTTCCGTGCCGGTCCCACTACTTCATCATCCGCAATCAGGTCGTGTGGGCACGTGCGTGGTCGGACGCCGAGGTCCACGCGAGGCGGCGGCGGCTCGCGGCTAGGCTGAAATAGGCTACCACACGTCCAAACAGCCGACGGTGCCCGCTCGGGCGCCGTAAGGGGTGATGCCCGCGCACGGACAGGCTCTCGAGCGACGGGAGGTCCTTCTCCTCTCGGAGGATGACCATTTCGCGGCAGATGCTCGATGATCGCGGCAGGCCCGGTCCTCCGTTCGGATGGAAATGGAGCGAAAGGATGACCACAGCCGATTCCGCGTGGAGTCCGTTCGTTCACGGGTCGCACTAAGCGCGGCACGAGCGAAACGATGGACTCGCATTACCATCGGCCTCGCCTTGGGCGTGCGCCCGGGCCCTGCACAGCGCTCCTCGGGTGCCGTACCCTCGCCCACACGCCTTCGGCCCCTTCCGAACCGAGGCGACAGGCTCGCGGGCCGCGGTGGGTGGGGACGCCGCGGCCCGGCGATACCGCCCCGATGGTGGTGGCACTCCGCCCGGGCGGGGGCCGTCGCCCTTGCTCAGGGATCAGCCGGCGCGCCCAGGGGTGTCCAGGTGAGGACGAGCTGCTGGCCGTTCAGGGTCGCCGGCAGCGCGCCCACCGACCCGCGGACGGTGAGGGTGACCTGTCCGCCCGGCGCGAGCACGGCCTCGGACCCGGAGGCGACGCCGATGGGCGGATGGGCGCAGGCCGAGCCGGCGAGCGGGTCAGCGGCGGTGGGGAGCGGTCCCGCATAGAGCACGTGGCCGGCCGCATCGCTCAGGGTGAGCCACAGGTAGGGTGCGAAGGCCGGGTTGTCCGCGCTCACGCTCAGCCACCAGCAGGCTGTCAGGGTGCCCGTGTTGACGAGGACGAGCGCCTGCGGTCCCAGGGATTGACCAGCGTGCACCACGTTGTTGGGCGACGCCAGCGGCCCCTCGGCCGTGACGGTCAGAGCGAGGCGCGGCGGCGGCACGCTGCACCGGCCGATGGCCCAGACCAGCGCCGCCAGCACGGCCAGGGCGAGCAGCACCCGGCGCCAGCGGTGGGAACCGCGCCGCTGCGCGTCGTAGGCGGCCCAGCCCGTTGGGGTGGGCCGGGCGAGTGGTGCTGCACCATCGGCCGCTCGGCCCGACGCCGCCGGCTCCCCGGGCCACTCGAACCGGGGGGACGGATCCGGGCCCCGCCGCGGCGCATCCTGCTCCATCGTCCTGGGCTCCCTGCGTGCTCCTGCGCACGCCGGGAGGCTGGTCGAGCGGCGGCCGGTGTCAAGGAACCGGGACAGCTGCGCTCGCCGGCGGCTTGCGCTGCGCCAAGGCTGAGCGCACCATCGATCCCGGTGCAGTCGCCTTGGGCCGGTCAGAAGTAGCCGGCCCTTGCGGTCCGGCTCACCCCAGCGGCTCGTAGTAGGCGCGGCCGCCGTAAGGAGCGTGGTCGGGGCACTGGTAGTCGTAGCGATGCACCGGACGAGCGTCGCTCGTCTGTTCCAGCACCGGCGTGCTCGACCGCAGCTCCAGCGGAGCGCCGCAGATCCCGCAGCCCACCGGCCGGCCGTCCCGGTCCACGGCATGCCGCGAGCGGCCCGGCCGGAACGGAGCAGGGCGCTGGAGTGGTGTGCTGCGGGTCCTGCCCCCCGCCGCGCCTTCGGCGGCGCTGGCCGCGGCCCGGCGCTCGACCTCGAGCGCGGCGGCGCGGCGCACGACACAGCCGCAGGCGACCAGGCGGGTGGGCGGGAAGCGCTCAGGATCGAGCACCAGGATGCCCGCACCGCCGCAGGTCGGGCAAGCGTGTCGACGCCGGGTGAAAACTGGACACTCCGCGCCGGCCGAAACCTGAACACCTCCCGCCGTCGGATTCGGGTTCGGATGGCACCCTCGGGCCAGCACTGGAAGCCGGCACCGAGGGGAGAAGGAGTGTATCGAGTGGAGGACTGGGCCGAGGTC
>JAKAMV010000248.1 GCA_021812735.1 Chloroflexota bacterium
GGCGACGGGCCGCTCGTCCCCTGACCGGGCGCGGACGGAGGCCGGGGAGGGTCCGCCCCGGGGCACCACGGCGCTGCTACCATCCGGCCATGCTCGACCACGAGGAGAAGTTCCTCTTCAAGGAGGAGATCCTCCACCTCTCCAACGCCCTCAACGACCCGGGCAGCCTCGACAACGTCGAGGACCTGCTGACCGACGTCATCACCAGCCCACGCTTCGACTCCGAGGTCTTCACGCTCGAGCGCAGCCTCCAGGTCATGCTGGGCGCCCGCGCCGGGACCACGCTCGTGGGTCTGCTCACCGTGGCGCCCGAGGTGTTCGAGGAGGTCAGCGAGGTCCGGATCCCGCCCGAGGTCCATGAGCGGCTCGTCGCCTGGCGCGCCCGGTTCGGGCTGGCGATCGACAACGCCCTCAACTTCCTGAACAACCCCGACGGCATCCAGGGCCACACCTTCGGCACGCAGGTCGCCCACATGGACGAGCGGCGCGTCCTCCAGGGCCGGCTGACGATGGTCCGCTACAACAACGAGCCCCAGTTCTTCCTGGCGGACGCAGCCGTGTTCCTGGGCCTGGTGACCGACATCATGGAGCGCCTCGGGCCGCACCTCGAGCCCGACAGCGTGGACGACGAGTCGCTCGCCCGGCTGCGCGAGGCCGTCGCGCTGATCGAGCGCAAGACCGCCCGGCGAGACTGACGCCCTCCGTGCCGCCGGCCGAGCCCCGGGGCCCTTCGCTCGCCCGGCCGGGGCCGCCCATGAGCGCGTCCGCGCGCTCCGCCATCCTAACCTCGGGCGTGGCCTACGCGGTGTTCTACGCCGGGCTGGGAGCCTGGAGCCCGTACTGGCCCGTCTACTTCCAGCAGCTCGGCGTGGACCTCGCGGCGATCGGGCTCCTCACGGCGGTCCCCGCCGCGGTACAGATCGTGGCCGCGCCCGCGTGGGGCCTCGTCGCGGACCGCCTGGGCGACGTCCGGCTGCCCCTGGCGGCCGCCGCGGCGATCGCCATCGCTGCGGCGCTGTTCCTCGCGGTCGGCCCGTCCGCGGCGTGGTTGGTTCCCGGCGTCGCGGTGCTGGCCGTCGGGACGAGCGCCTGGCCGCCCCTGGTGGACGCGCGGACCGTGACGGTCCTGGGCGCGGACCGTGACCGCTATGGGCAGGCGCGCGGCATCGGGTCCGGCGGCTGGATCGTCGCGACGCCGCTGATCGGCCTGCTCGTCGTCGCGTTCGGGTCACGGACGCTGTTCGCGGTGTTCGTCCCGCTGGTCGCCCTCGCGGCGCTCTGGGTCCTGCTTCGCTTCGGCAGCCCCGCGGCGCGCCAGCGGGTCACGGGCGTCGGCCCGATGCGGGCGCTGGGGCTGCTGCGCGTCCGCAGCCTGGCGCTGATGTTCACAGGCTCCATGCTGGTCTGGGCAGCGTGCAACGGAGCGTCGGCGTTCTTCTCGCTGCGCCTGGTGGCGCAGGGTGCAGACGCCACCCTGGTGGGCGTGGGCTGGTCCGTGAACGCGCTGGTAGAGGTGCCGATGATGCTCGCGTTCCGGCGGCTGGCCGGGCGGACGGGGGTGCCGAACCTGATCGTCGCGGGCGCCGCCGTGCTCGCGGTCCGGAATCTCGGCTGGGCCGTCGCGGGGTCGGACCTTGCGACGGTGGCCGTGGCGACGGTGTCGGGCGTCGGCTACGCGCTGTACCTGGTGGGCGTCACGACCTGGCTCGCGGACCGCGTGCCCGTCCACCTGCGCGCCACCGCCCAGGCGCTGTTCCTCGGCACCGCCTACGCGCTCGGCACGATCGGCGGGTCACTGGTCGCTGGCTGGCTCGCGCAGCTGCTCTCGATGGACGCGATGTTCTACGCCCTCACGGCGGTGGCGGCGGGCGGGGCAGCGCTCACCTGGCTGGCGGTCGATCGCCCGGGTCTCGCGCACGCCTGAGCGGGGCCGAAGGCCCGCCGAGCCTGGGCCCACCGACGGGCATCAGCCCCCGCCGGCGGCCATCGCGATGGTGCTCCACAGCCCCAGGACGAGCAGCGCCACCGTGATGCCCCACAGGACCGCCTGCCGCGCTGGCGAGTTGGCGAGGTCGCCGACAACCGACCGGTCGCTCGTGAGCCGTACGAGGAACGCCAGCGGCACGGCGAGCGCAACCACGTTGAGGACCATCGCGTTCACGACCACGGCCACGAGGTCGGCGGCGAGGAGCGCGACCGCCGCGGCGGGAATGATCTCCACCAGGTACAGCCCGTAGAACAGGGGAGCCTTGCGCGGCGACAGGTTGAGGCTGCGCGGCCAGCGGAGGAGTTCGGCCCAGGCCCATGCGGACGACAGGGAGATGACGATGGCGGCCAGCATGCCCGCGCCCACCATTCCGACGGCGATCAGCACCGAGCTCCCGCCGAGCGCGAGCGAAGCGAGCCCGCTGGGCAGGGCGAGGCCGCTTGCCGAGAGCGTCGCCCGGCCGCCCGCGGCCACCGCCGCGGCAGCCGCCACCACAACCGCGCCCATCAGGACCTGGCTCGCCACGGAGCCGATCAGCGTCTCGAAACGAGCGGCGCGCAGGTCTCGGCGACCGAGCCCCTTGTCCACGGTCGCGGCCTGCTGGTAGAACAGCATCCAGGGCATGACCACGGCCCCGATCGTGGCGACCACAAGCTGCAGGTAGTCGCGTCCGTGGCCGAGCTGTCCCGCCGGTGACAGGCCGGCGAGGATCGCCGCCATGCTCGGGCGGGCCCCGGCCGCCAGCCCGACGAACGCGAACAGCCCGAGCGAGAGCACCAGCACCAGGCGCTCGAAGCGGGCGTAGCTGCCGGTCAGGACGATGACGCTGTGGACCAGCAGCGCGCCGGCGACAGCAGCGGGCGCCGGGATCCCGACGATGCTGGCGCCAAGGACGATACCGGCGAACTCCGCGACGTACGCCACCAGGTCGATCGCGACCATGGACCCCACGGCGAACGTGCCCCAGCGCATCCCGTAGCGCTCGCGGATGAGCTCCGCGTGGCCCAGGCCCGTCGCGATCGCCAGGCGCGTGGTCATCTCCTGCACCAGGTAGAGGACCGGCACGAGCAGCGCGAGCGGCAGGAGCATGGCGTAGCCGAACGAGCTGCCCGCCTGGGCCGCCGTGATGACCGATGCGGCGTCGACGTCGGCGATCATCACGATCCACGCCGGGCCCACGACCCGGAGCACGTGGGCGGCGCGCCGCGTCAGGGCAGCGGGCTGGGGGGGCGTGACGGCCGTGGCGCGCAGTGCGGGACTCCCGTGGTGCCGACCGGGGGGGCCGACTCGCCCGGATACTATCAGTAATACACTAGTAATTAGTTCTGGCGGAACCCGGGCCCAGGTCAGCTGGAGGCCGTGGCCGGCCGCTCGCGCGAGGGCGCCGCGACAGCGAGCTCGTTGTCGATCAGGCGGACCCCCTCGATCCGGACCGCGAGCGAGAGCAGCGCCCGGCCCTCGATGCGGTCGAGCTCCGTGAGCGTGTCCGGATCGGCGACGGAGACGTACTCGACCAGCGCCCCCGGCTCGGACGCCAGCATCGCGCGCACCGCCGCGCGGACGGCATCCCCGTCGCAGCGCCCGTTCCGAGCGCACGCCACCCCGGCCTCCAGCGCCCGGTGCAGCACCGCCGCGCGCCGCCGCCCGTCCGGCGAGAGGCGGGCGTTGCGGGACGACATCGCCAGGCCGTCCGCCTCGCGAACGGTGGGGCAGGGCACCACCTCGGTGGGCAGCGCCAGATCCAGGGCCATGCGCCGGATGACCGCGATCTGCTGGTAGTCCTTGAGGCCGAAGTAGGCGCGCTCCGCGCCGACCAGCGCGAACAGGATCGCCACCACCGTCGCCACGCCGTCGAAGTGGCCGGGCCTGGCGGCGCCCTCGAGCGGGCGCGCGATGGCGCCCACGGCGACCGCGGTGTCGAAGCCCGGTGGGTACACCTCGTCCACCGGTGGCGCGAACACCACGTCCACGCCGGCGGCCCGCGCGCGCTCGAGGTCGCGGGCCTCGTTGCGGGGGTATTGGGCGAAGTCGCTCGCCTCGCCGAACTGGCGCGGGTTCACGAAGATCGACATGACCACCGTGGCGCTGTTGGCGCGTGCCCGCTCGACGAGCGAGACGTGGCCCTCGTGCAGCCAGCCCATCGTGGGCACGAGGCCGATCGGGCGTGGCGCGGACGCCAGCACGGCTCGGAGCTGGGCGCGCGTCCGGACGACCTGCATGGGGCTTCGGGCTCGGCTGGTTCGCGCGGCGGGAGGGGGCGGCTAGAGGTCGCGGTCGAGCGGGATGCCCGACAGCTGGGCGGGGGCGCGGTCGTCCATGCCACGGCCCAGGACCTCGTCGAGCACGGAGGGCTCCATCAGCACGGTCTCGGCCTCGCCCGGGAACGTGCCCGCCTCGGTGTCGGCGCGATAGCGGCGCAGCGCCTCGAGGATGACCCCGTGCGTGTCCGCGTAGCGCCGCGCGTGGCGTGGCGTCCAGGTCCCGAGGCCGATCAGGTCCGTGACGACCTGGATCTGGCCCGAGCAGCCCGCCCCCGAGCCGATGCCGATCGTGGGGATGCGCAGCCGCTCGGTCACGGCCTCGGCCAGCTGTCCGGGGAGCAGCTCCAGCACGATGGAGAAGGCGCCTGCCTCCTGCACCGCCAGCGCGTCCGCGAGCAGCGCGCGGGCCTGCTCGCGACCCTTGCCCTGGACGCGCGTGCGGCCCAGCGTGTTGATGG
The DNA here is from genome assembly GCA_021812735.1 of Chloroflexota bacterium. The sequence continues at coordinate 4,707 of JAKAMV010000248.1, forward strand.
ACTGAGGCGTGAGGCCGATGTGGCCCATGACCGGGATGCCGGCCTTGACCAGCGCCTCGATCGCGCGGGCCGAGCGGACCCCGCCCTCCACCTTGACGGCCTGGGCGCCCGCGTCGCGCAGGAACCGGCCGGCGTTCTCCAGTGCGTCCTCGGGCGACGAGTAGGACAGGAACGGCATGTCTGCCACGACCAGCGCCCGCCGCGCGCCCCGCACCACTGCCCTGGCGTGGTGGAGCATCTCGTCCATCGTCACGCGGACCGTGGTGTCGTAGCCGAGCATGACCTGGCCGAGCGAGTCGCCCACCAGGATCAGCGGGATGCCCGCCTCGTCCACGAGCTGTGCGGTGGGGTAGTCGTAGGCGGTGACCGTGGCGATGCGGACCCCGTCGGCGTGCAGCTTGGCGATGTCGACGACGGTGAGGCGGCGGACGGTCTCGGGCTGGACGCTCATCGGGTCTCCGTGGTGGTCGCGACAGTGTGCCCCCGGGGCGAACGCGCGTCCAACGCGGCGGCGACGCGATCGAGCAGGCGGTCGGCAACCTCGCGCTTGGGCAGCAGCGGCAGCGCGTCGCGCGAGCCGTCTGCGCCCAGGATGACGACGCGGTTCGTGTCGGTGCCGAAGCCGGAGCCCGCCTCGCTCACGTCGTTGGCGACCAGCAGGTCCGCGCCCTTGCGCCGCAGTTTCTCGGGGGCTCGGTCCAGGGAGCCCGTCTCGGCCGCGAAGCCCACGATGACCGGGCGCGGGTCCAGCTCGCGCGCACGGGCGCCCACCTCGGCGAGGATGTCCTCGGTGGGCTCCAGCTCGAGCGTCAGGGCGCCGCCACGGGTCAGCTTCGTGTCGGCGGCCCGGCGCGGCCGGAAGTCTGCCACGGCCGCGGCCATGACCAGCGCGTCAGCGGCGCCGGCGATCACGGCCCGGAGGACGGCGTCGCGCATCGCGGACGTCGTCTCGGCGCGGACGACCGTGGCCGCGGCCGGCAGCGGCACCTCCACGCGCCCTGCGACGATCGTCACGGCCGCGCCCCGTGCGAGGGCCGCCTCGGCGATGGCGACGCCCATCTTGCCGGTGCTCCGGTTGCCGATGAACCGGACCGGGTCGATGGGCTCGGCCGTGCCCCCGGCCGAGACGACGATCGTGCGCCCGTCGAGATCCGTCTCGAGCCTGCCCCCGGCCCCGGGCGGGCGAGCGGCGGGATCGGGCTGGCGCACCGGGCGGTCGCCGATGGCGGCCACCACGGCGTCCACGATCCGGGGCAGGTCGGCGAGGCGGCCCGGCCCGGTCTGGCCCGATGCCAGCTCGCCGGCCTCGGGCGGGACGAGGGCGTAGCCGAAGTCGCGCACCAGGCGCTCGACGTTGGCGCGCGTCGCCGGGTGCGTCCACATGTCGCCGTCCATGGCCGGGGCGAACACCACCGGCGCGGACGTGGCGAGGCAGGCCGCCGTCACCGCGTCGCTCGCGATGCCGTTGGCCATGGCGCCTAGCCAGCGGGCCGTGGCGGGGGCGACCACGACGGCGTCCGCCGTGTCGGCGACCACGATGTGGCCGATCCGCTGGTCCGGGAGCAGCCCCAGCACGTCGGTCTCGACGGCATGGCGCGAGAGCGCGGCGAGGGTGAGGGGCGCGACGAACTTCGTCGCCGCCGGGGTGAGCATCACGACCACCTCGGCCCCCTCGGCTCGAAGGAGCCGCACGAGCTCCACGGCCTTGTAGGCGGCGATGGACCCGCAGGCGCCGAGGGCGACCAGCCGGCCGACGAGCCGGGGCCCCCGACGGTTCGGGGCGACCTCGGCCGTCACGCGCCGCGCGCCAGCGGCTCGCCGCCGGCGACCTCAGCGTGGAGGATGGCGAGGCCCTTGAGCGTGAGGTCGGGGTCGATGACGTCCACGCCGCCGATGTCCCGGGCCCACGGCGCGGCCGACAGCCCGCCGGTCAGGACGCACCGGACGTCCCCTGCTCGCGCCCCCGAGGTCTCGGCCAGCTCGGCGCGCAGCCGGGCCAGCAGGCCGCCCGCGAGCGCCTGGTAGCCGAGGACCGCGCCCGCCTGGATCGCGTGCGCGGTGTCTCGGCCGAGGGCGCGGTCCGGGGCGCGCAGCTCGACGCGCGGGAGCTTGGCCGTGCGCGCCGCGAGCGCCTCGAGGCCCAGCTCCAGCCCGGGGGCGATGGCACCGCCCAGGAACGCCCCGTCAGGCCCGACGCAGTCGAACGTGGTGGCGGTGCCGAAGTCCGCGACCACCGCGGGCACGCCGTACAGCCGCGCCACGGCCAGCGCGTTGACCAGCCGGTCCGGGCCCACCTCGCCGGGACGGTCCACCCGGATCGCGAGCGGGACGTTGCCCGGCGACGCGACGAGCGTGCCCATGCCCCGCCTGGCGCCGACGGCGGCGAGAGCGGCCGTCACGGCGGGCACGACCGAGGCGATCGCCATGGCGCTGACGTTGTCGAGCGTCCGCCCCTCGAGTCCTAGCAGGCCCCCGAGCAGGAGCTCCAGCTCGTCGGCGGTGGCACCGCGCGGGGTTGCGGCGCGGCGCGTGCCGGCGATCGCCCCGCCCTCGACGATGCCGACCGTCAGGTTCGTGTTGCCGATGTCAAGCGCGAGCAGCATGCGGCGATCATACGGCGCTCAACCGGGCGGTCGGACGCGCGGCGGTGCGCGAACTTCACCCTCCCGCAACCCCGCGCGTCGGATACGATCGCGCGGTTGTCGGGCCGCCGTCGGGGGGCCCGCCCGGCACGGCCTCGAGCGTTCTCGATCCGGCCGTCGTGGGAGCCACTGTGGCGAGCGATCCGCCCGCGAAGTTCTTCGTCAACTCGGGTCTCGTGACCAGCCGCGCCGACATGCGGCACCTGCTGCGCCCCATCGCGCGGCAGACCGTCTCCTACCGCTACTACCGGGGCCGCGACGTGGTTGGCCACGGGACCGGCTGGGTGGAGCGGATCGTGTCCGGCGAGCCCGACGTCTCGACGTACTTCACGCCGATCACCATCACCATCAACGTGGACTCCTTCGAGCATCTCGAGTTCGAGACTCGGCCGGACCAGCTGCTCGTGTACGCCTTGGTCCAGGGCGATGAGCGGGTGGTGATCGAGTACGCGCCCACGGCCGCCGGGGACGACGGGGGGCCGGCCCCACGCCAGCTGGAGCTGCACCCGACCGGGTACGTCCAGATGGAGCTGCTCGGACTGGAGGGGTCCGAGGGGTAGGGCCGGTGCGGCCGACTGCGGACGCCGTCCGGCCGGCAGGACAGCCAGGGATCCACAGGGAGGAGAGGACATCGCATGAGCGCCGCGTCATCGACCGCCAGCGGGGGCGGCATCGGGGCCTATTTCAAGTTCGCCGAGCGGAGCACCTCGCTCGGCCAGGAGGCCAGGGCCGGCCTGACCACGTTCATGGTCATGGCCTACATCATCTTCCTGAACCCGATCATCCTGACCGGCGGGTTCAAGACGGCCGACGCCGCGTTCACGGCCCCGGCCCTCGCCGCTGGGACGGCCCTCATCGCGGGCATCATGACCATCGCGATGGGCACCGTCGCCAACTACCCGCTCGCGCTCGCCGCGGGCCTGGGCATCAACGGTCTGGTCGCCTACTCGCTGATCGGGCGCGGCCTCACCCCAGCCGGCACGATGGGCGTCATCGTCCTCGAGGGCGTCGCGGTCACGATCCTGGTGGTCGTCGGCTTCCGGGAAGCCGTGATGAACGCCGTGCCGCTCGCGCTCAAGAAGTCGATCGGCGTGGGCATCGGCCTGTTCATCCTGTTCATCGGCTTCGCGGACGGCGGCTTCGTCGTGGCCAGCCAGGCGACGCCCGTGACGTTCCACCTGCCGCAGACGCCGGCGGACTTCGTGTTCTGGTTCGGCCTGTTCCTCACGGTCGCGCTGTGGGTCCTGCGCGTCCCGGCCGCCCTGGTCCTGTCGATCCTGATCACGACCGTGGTCGGGCTGATCGCCGGCGTCGCCACCGTGCCGGCCAACTTCGCCCTGACGCCATCGTTCAGCACGCTCGGCCACTTCGACGTGACCAACGTGTTCACCGCCATCGGCAACCCGATCTCGGCGATCCTCGTCGTGTTCGCGATCATGCTGACGGACTTCTTCGACACCATCGGCACCGTCACCGGCATCGCGGCCGAGGCCGGGCTCGCCGAGGAGGACGGCTCGGTCCCGGGCATCGGCCGCATCCTGATCGTGGACTCGCTGGCGGCCGTCGCCGGCGGCCTCGGCGGCGTCTCCTCAAACACCACCTACATCGAGAGCGCGGCGGGCGTCGCCGAGGGCGGCCGGACCGGCTTCGCCTCGGTCGTCACCGGCGTCCTGTTCCTGCTGGCCATCTTCCTGTCGCCGATCGCCGGGATCATCCCCACCCAGGCCACCGCGCCAGCCCTGATCCTGGTGGGCTACCTGATGTTCACGCAGGTCAGGGGCATCGACGTCACCGACCCCGAGGACGGCATCCCCGCCCTGCTCACCATCATCCTGATGCCGCTGGCCTACGACATCACCGTGGGCATCGGCGCCGGTTTCATCGCCTGGGTCGCGATCAAGCTGTTCAAGGGCAAGCCCGGCGAGATCCACCCGCTGATGTGGGTGGTGGCGGCCGGCTTCATGATCTTCTTCCTGCAGGACTACATCGGGACGTTCATCAAGTAGCGCCTCGCGAACCTCGCAGCTCCGGACCGGCGGCCTCGGGCCGCCGGTCCGCCGTTTCCGGCTACCATCGAGGGCGATGTTCCACCGCACCACCCGACTGCCAGACGGGCCGCGCGTCATCTCGGCTCGGCTGCCGGGGTCGCGGTCCGTGTCCATCTCCGCGTACGTGCTCGCCGGGTCGAGGCAGGAGGCGCCGGGCGAGATCGGCGTTGCCCACTTCATGGAGCACCTCACGTTCAAGGGCACGGCCGGCTACCCGACGAGCCGCGCCATCTCGGAGGCGATCGAGGGTGTCGGGGGCGGGGCGAATGCCGCCACCGACCGCGAGTCCACCGTGTTCTGGGCCCGGGTCCCGCGCCGCCGCGCCGAGACCGCCATGCGGGTCGTGGGCGAGCTCGTGATGCGCCCGCGCCTGGCCGTTGCGGACATCGAGGCCGAGCGGACGGTCATCGTGGAGGAGGTGCGGTCCTACCGCGACGACCCCGCCGAGTACTGCGGTCAACTCCTGGAGCAGGCCATGTTCGGCCCCGGGGCACTCGGCCGCGAGATCTGCGGCGAGGAGGGGGACATCCTCGCCCTGCCCGCCGCCGCGATCCACGACTTCTGGGCGGCGCGCTACCGACCGTCGAACGTCGTCGTCGCCGTCGCGGGCGACCTTGCCCACGAGGAGGCGGTGGCGCTCGCGGCCGAGGCGTTCGGCACCGGCGACGGAGCGCTCACCGGCTTCGAGCCCGCGCCCTCGCTGCCTGTCGGCCCGCGCGTCCTCACCGGCCGGCGGGACACCGCGCAGGCGCAGCTCGCGATCGGCCTGCCCGCGCTCCGGCGCGATCACCCCGACGCCTGGAGCCTGTCGCTGCTCAACGCCGTGCTGGGCGACGGGATGTCGAGCCGGCTGTTCCTCGGCGTCCGCGAGGAGAAGGGACTCGCCTACGACGTGAGCTCGGGGCTGATCGAGTACGCGGACGCCGGCGCGCTGGAGATCTCGGCGGGCGTGGACCCGGCCCACCTGCCGGCGGCCATCGAGGCGATTCTCCAGGAGGTGCGCCGGATGGCCGAGGAGCCCGTGCCCGCGGAGGAGCTGGCCAAGGCCAAGGCGTACCTGGCCGGGGGCCTCGAGCTGCGGATGGACGACACCCGCCACCTCGCGTCGTGGCTGGGGGGCCAGGAGGCGCTGCATGATCGGGTCTACACGCTGGACGAGGCGCTCGCCGCCGTGGATGCCGTGACCGAGGACGACATCCTCCGGGTTGCGCGCGAGCTGGTGCGGGAGGATGCGCTGCGCATGGCGGTGGTGGCGCCGGCACGGCACCTCCGCGGGGTGGACAAGCACCTGCGGCTGCCGTCATGAGGTCGCTGCGGCGCGACCGCCACCCCGCGTCGAGGCCCGCGGAGCCGGTGGCTGCCGAGGGGGCCGCGCCCGAGGCTGAGGCAACCGGCGCCGAGCCCGAGCCCGCAGCCGCCGAGCCCGAGCCCGAGCCCGCAGCCGCCGAGCCCGAGCCCGAGCCCGAAGCTGCCGCCGAGCCCGAGCCCGA
>JAKAMV010000249.1 GCA_021812735.1 Chloroflexota bacterium
GTCTGCGGCGGCGGGGGAAAGGCATTGTCCCCCACGTGCCCGTGGGCGGCTCGCAGCACCTCGCTCCACCCCTCGGTCGTGAGGCCCCCCGTCTGCGCCGCGATGTCGGCGTGCATGGCGCGCACGACGGCCTCCGGCACGGGCCGGTCTCGGCCGACCTGCCGTGCCACGCAGACGTCGGCCGGCGTGTCCATCACGACGACGACCGCGCGGGCGTGCATGGCCCTGCACAGGCCGATGACCTTGTCTCTCACTCGGCGGCTGTGGAGCGGCGTGTCGAGCACCACGCCCCCTCCCGCCATCAGGGCGAGGCGCGCCTCGCCGAACGCGGCACCGTAAACCTCGTCCACCATGCGCGCGTCGGGGTCGGCGCCGCGCAGCGCGTCGGTGGACGCCACCGGCAGGCCGAGGGTCGCGGCCAGCGTGCTCTTGCCCGACCCGGGCGCGCCCATCATGGCGACCAGCACCCTGCCGCGCCACACCTGCCACGGCCCTCGCCTACCGTACCCGCCGTCGCGCGTAGCCGTCTTGCGGCTGTGGCAGGCGTGGCACAGCGTCTGGAGGTTGGCGTGGCCGTCGGACCCGCCGCGGGATCGCGGCACGATGTGGTCCACGTCGGTACCGGGCGCGCCGCACTCCCGGCACGCGGGCTCGGCGGCGAGGTGCTCCGCCCGCACGGCGCGCCACTCGGCGCCGTACCCGCGGCTCGCGCTCGATCCCCGCCTGGCGTCGTGCGCGCGCGACCGGAGCGCGGCGCAGCCGCACGGGCCGGCGCGGCGGCAGACGGGGCAGGGCGGTCGAGGCGCGGTCGGCATCAGCGGTTTGCCTCCGGGCAGTCGTCGGGGCGGCCCTCGGCACGCGCCTCGACGGTCGCGGCCATGACGATGGCGCGGATGATGTCCTGCCGGGCGCGCTCGACGACGCGCGCCACGTAGCGGCGGGTGACCGGCCTGTCCGCCATCGAGCGGCGCCGCTTGCCGCCCATCAGCGCGACCCGCCGCGCACGAGGCGCCGGATCTGCTCGGGGGTCATGTCGTCGGGCGCCGGGCCGGGCAGCGGGCCGGAGCCGGGCAGGCGCCTGGCCGCGCCGCAGCGGCAGCAGAACAGCGTCACGTCTGCGTCATCCGCCTCGGGCAGGATGGCGGCGAGGTCGTGGCGCCCGGACCGGCTGCGGCGGCACGGCGCCATCGGCGGCATGTCGCTCACCCGACCAGCCCCCGGACGTAGCGCTCCGACTGCCAGATGGCCTCGGGCGTCGTGTGGGCGCCGCCGGGCCCGCGGTGGTGCCGCGCGCAGAGGAACTCGAAGTTGGCGTCCGACTCGATCCACGCGCCCACGCTGTCGGGGTCGCCGATGCCCGGGAAGTCGGCCTCGAGCAGCGACAGGTCGATGCCGTTGAGCAGGGCGAACTCCACGTGCCTGTGGTGGAGCTCGAGGCCGCCCGCGCACTCCCCGGTCGCCGCGTAGGCGCAGGACGCCGTCGCGATGTGCGCCCGGCGGTACGCCTCGAAGTCGCGGTAGTGCGGGTCGTGCTCCCGGGCGTCGTGGGCCGGGTAGTGCAGCACGAGGCGCACCGTCAGCGGCTGGTCGTGGGCGGGGACGTCGGCCATCAGGGCGCCGTCGGCGTCGTGCCGAGCAGCTGCGCGAGCCACGCCAGCGCGTCGGGCATGTTGGCCACCGCGGCGCGGCGCAGCGCGTTCAGCGCCACGTTGAGCAGCGCCGCGGCGGCGGCAACGGCCCAGTCCCGCCACGAGCCGCCGTCCGGCACGCTGACGGTGATCGCCAGCGCCCCGACGGCCAGCACGGAGACGAAGTCCACGAATGCCTTGCGCAGCCACACGGGCGTGCGGGCGACGATGGCGGTCATGCTGACGGCTCCTCCCCCTCGGCGGCCGAGGGCGAACGGACGGCGGTCACGCCGTCCCCGATGCGCACCCAGCGGCGCGCGAACTTGCCGGCCGTGACGAGCGCGACGGGCGCCGCGCCGCTGTGCGTGCCGCGGAGCACCGCCGGCGCCTCGCAGGGCGCGCCGGAGGCGAAGCCGGCCCACGCCTGCGGCGCGTCCCACCCGCTGATGCGCGGCGGGCGCTCGGCGGTGACGCGGGCGAGCCGGACGGTCGCGCCGTGGGCGATGCGGACGCGCCAGCCGGGCGACGGGCGGGGCTCGATCGCGTCGATCGCCTTCCACGCCTCCCACAGCCCGGCGACGGACGCCCACGGCATGGTCGCCTCGCCGCGCTGGCCCCATCCCGCGCCCCACGAGTTGCGGAGGCGCAGGCCGGTGGCGTCCCAGCCGACCGCGAGGATGGCGTGGCCGCCCACGACGCGGTCGAAGGCGGGCAGGACGCCGTTCACCGGGTGGAACCACGAGCTCGCCCACGGGGTCGCGACGACGACGGGGCCGAGCGCCATGATCGCCTGCTGGAGCGAGAGCCGGTCGGTCGGGACGGCGAAGTACGCGGCGATGCGGTGCTGCGGCGCGAGCTCGGGGTGGCCGGCGACCGGGTAGCCCGCCGAGAGCATGGCGGCCATCGCGTCGCGCGGGTAGGCGCCGTCCGACGTGCCGTGGATCATGCCGAAGAACCGCGACTCGTCGGGCTCGAACGGTCCCGTGTCGCGCAGGTCCTGCCACAGCTTGAGCCCGGCCGCGGAGTAGGCGACGCACTGGGGCGTGACTCCCTGATCGAGCACGGGCGGCATCGGGTCGGGCGCCCGGTACGCGGCGGGCGGCGACGCGACGGGCTCGACGCCGAGCGCCGAGTAGGCGGCCGACACGGGCCAGTCGCGCGGGTCGGGCGGGCTCTGGACGGCGCCGAGCCCGGGAAGGGTCTGGTCGGTCACGAAGGGCTCCTCATCGGGTGCCGCGATCGGCCGGGGCGAGCCCGGCGGGCTGCGGGTCCTCGGCCTCGCTGCGGGCGCAGGCGCGGAGGCGTGCCGCGGCGGCCTCGAGCAGGGCGGCCATCTGCGGGCTGCCGTCGTCGCGGCAGATCGCGGCCATCTCGGCGAGCTCGGCCGCGCGGCCGCGGTAGCCGCCGATCGCCATGGCGCGGGGGTCGAACACGATCACCGCGTCACCTCCTGCCCGTCAGCAGCAGCAGCAGTGTCGTGATGGCGACGATGCTGGTGATGAGGCTCGCGCCGGTGATGAACTTGATGAGGCCGAACGCGCCCCGGAACTCGTCCCGCCAGCCCTCGAGCCGGTCCACCCGGCCGGCGAGCTCGATGTGGGCGGTCTCTAGGAGGCCGATGCGCTGGCCCGCCGACAGCGAGCCGTCCAAGGGGGAGCGCACGGGGTCGGTCACCGGATGGGGACGGCCCCGGCCGGGAGGAGGGCGGCGGCCGGGGCCGGGAGGAGGGCGGCGCAGCCGTGCCCGTGTCCGCTTGTCGCGCGGCGGGCGGCCGAGAGGATCAGACCCTGCGTCGCCATCGCGCCCATCGTCGCGCGCGCGGGACGGGGCGCGGTATAGGCGAGTTGGCATAGGCGGCGACGCCTAGGCGGAGCGGCACAGGCGGGCTGGCGGAGGCGCGCGGAATATCGCGTGAATTCTCGTCATCCCTCTTGACATATCTACGCATGCGTAGTAGAGTGCACTCAACGGAACGACGAAGACGAGATTGGGAGGCGTGAGATGCGCAGGGAGATGATCGAGGCCAAGTCCGCTAAGCAGGCCCGGCTGATGGCGCCGTGGGCCGCGGTGGTCGCGAAGGTCGAGGGCGGCTACATGGCATTCGAGTCGGTGGCCGACTATGCGACGTGGCGGGCTCAGCGATGACGCTCAACCAGGCGGGAACGACGACATAGGAGATCGAGATGACGGACACCACGGCGCGCAGGGCAGAGGCAGACCGGATCGCACGGGCCGATGGCCACGCGATCGCCGCCCACGACGACGACTGGACGATCTTCGCGCTCGCGGACGACACCCGGACGGATGCCGGGACGCTGCGCACCTGCTACGAGTGGGTGTCGTCCCGGTTCGAGGGCTTCGTCAGCGTGGTCGCCCCGTGACCCTCGGCGAGGGAAGCTCGCCCAGTGGGCATGGACAGAGGAGAACGAGATGACGGACACCACGGCGCACGGGATCATGGTCGAGGCGTGGGGCGCCAGCACCAACGACGACATGACCGTGACGGACGACCACCACGGCAACACGATCCTCGCGATCGGCGACCGCCGGCTCGCCCTCGGCGTGACGGAGGACAGGGACGGCGCGTTCTGGACCTGGACCGAGTGGGACGGGGACGAGGTCGTGTCGCAGGGCGGCTGCCCGATCGCGGATGCCGAAACCCCGCTCGCGGTGGCGATGGCGTTCGCCGGGGTCGCCCCGTGACCCTCGGCGAGGCGGCGGCGATCCTCGGCGTCAGGCCCGCGACGCTGCGCCAGCAGGTCGCGCGGGGCGCGCTCGCCGCCGTCAGGCACGGGCGCGACTGGTGGGTGGAGCCCGCCGAGGTGGAGCGCTACCGCTCGACCCGGAGCGGCACGCGCCGGCCGTCGGCATTAGCAGTTCGACGAGCAGAATGACGATTGGGATTGCCCGTTTTCGGTGCCGATTCGTGCGTGGGAGGCCCCTGCCGAGCACCATTCCGGGGGTCTGCAAAACCCTTATTCGTCGGTTCGAATCCGACCGTCGCCTCCACTTTTCACGCACGATCCGGCCGGATCCTTCGCATCGCGTGAAGCGCCGTTAGCAGCAGGTAGGTCACGCCGTCACCCGCCGCCAGACGGTCACGGCCTCGAGGCGGCTGTGCGCGCCGAGCCGGAGGAACGCCTCCCGGAGGTGGGCGCGCACGGTGCCCTCGCCCATGCCGAGGCGCATGCCGACCTGCGCGTTGGACAGGTGCGGCTCGGCGGAGATCAGGTCGAGCACCTGCTCCTGGCGGTCGGTGAGGCGCGGGTCGCGGGGCGTCACGCGCGAGGCCCCCCGCTGCCGCTCACCTCGACGCCCTCCCGATGGCCACCCCGGCCAGCACCGCCAGCGCGATCGCCAGCGGCAGCAGGAGCGAGACCAGGCGCGCGACGGACTGCGCGTCGGGGCCGGGCGCGGCGTCGTCCGGGCCGGACGCCCGAAGCGGGTCCGGGCACTCGGGGCAGGCGACGCGCATCGGCACGCCGTGGTCGCATCGCGGCCCGTCGCGGAACGGCGGCGGCTCCTGCCGCCACGCCCACTCGGGCAGCCCCTCGCCGGCGGAGGTCAGGTTGTCGCTCCTCACAGGTCGCCTCCCTCGATCATCTGCCCGGTCGGGTGCTCGGCGTGCATGTGCGCAACCCAGTCGGCCAGCGAGCGCGGCTGGTCGGCGCCCCACCGGCACAGGCCACAGGCGTATCCGCGCTCCGCCTCCGGCGCCGGGGCGGGGTCCGCCGTCAGGTCATGCGTGGCGTCACCCACTCCGCTCGGGCGGTGCCCCGCAAGCAGGCCGGTCGGCCCGATGCTGTCGGGGTGGGCCGGGGCGGGCGGCTCGGCGAGCGCGGCGCAAAGTCCTCTGATCGCTTTCTGCATCACGGGTGACATCGTCCAGAAGTACCCGTGTGCCGCGTCCACGACGGCGATCGCCGCCTCGCGCAGCGTCTGGTCACTCACGGCTCGCCTCCCTGTCGTCGGGGTCCTGCGCGGCACGGTGCAGGATGTCGAGGAGGTCGCGGGATTTCACCAAGTCCGGCCCGTTATCACGCAGCCAGCGCTTGACTAGGCGGGCGTCGATGCGGGCGTTCGCCTCCGGCTCGGCGATGAGCGCATCGACCTCCTCGTCGGTCACATCCATCCGCAAGGCGTCGATGTCCACCGGATTCCCCAGCCTGAGGGGCTGGGCGCTCCAGAAGCAGTCATGCGAGGCGGTCTCGCTGGCGAGAGCGGCGTAGAGGGCGTCGATGGCATCCATGAGCCGGTCCATATGCGCCGCGTTGACGATGACCTCGCGCCTCCCGCTCGTCGCCCACGCTGTCGGCACGTTGAGCGCCTCCTGTGCCTCCACCACGGCCCGCGCAGCCTCGCGCAGCCGGGCCGACTCGGTCAGCTCGGCGTCTAAGGTGGCGAGGAGGTTCGGGACGTGGACCCCCATCTGGTCGAGCCTCATCGATCCGAGGTAGGCGCGAAGGTCGGCCAGTTCCTCGGGAGTCAGGGGCCGAACATAGGGTCCGTAGCCAACCGGCGTCAGCGCCTCGCGCATCTTGTCGCTCACAGGTCGCCTCCCTCGCATCGCGCGGACTCCTCGTCCCTGCCGAATCGGTCCAGCCACCAGTCGCCCGGGACGGCGTAGTAGCCGACGCGCCGGGGCAGGCCCAGCCACTCGCCAGCATCCCAGCCGCGCACGAACATCCAGTCGCGCGTCCTGACGCCCTGCCGCACGAACGAGCGGACGACGACGGGGCAGCGGTTCCCGTAGAGGCCACCCATGCGCTCCATCGGAACCCTCAGGTAGCCGGGCAGAGCGTCCATGAACAGCGGAGCATCCGAGATGGCGGCGATCCAGCGCGACGGCAGCGAGCGCGTCGCCTTGCTCTGCCACTTCCACGTCCGGCCGAGGTGGTCCACGGGATCGCCGCGCTCGCCGATCTTGGTCGGGCCGTAGACCCGCTCGATGCGGCGCTCCTGGTCGCCCCCGAGGCGACGGCTGTTCGCCCCCCGCCTCGACGCCTCCGCGCTCCGTGGCCTCCCGCAGCGGCGGCAGACGGTCCGGGCGACGGCGATGCCGTCGCCGACGGCTACCGGCTCTCCGGGCGCCCACTCGTGTCGCCGGCACCTCCGGGCGGGCGCCGCGCCGGGACGGGGGCCGTCGGGGGCGGGGAACAGGTCGTCCGTCACGGGATCGCCCTCTTGACAATGTAGTCTGTGGGCGCTACATTCTTGGCACCCCGACACAGGAGATCGAGATGACGAGGCGGCACAGCAGGGCGGACGTGGTGGCTGAGGCCGACGTGGTCCGCGAGATGACCATCGACCAGGTCCGCGCAATGGGCGGCCTGCTGGGAGCCGTGGCGTCGGCGAAGGCCGCGCACGACGGCTTCTACGGCTACCGAGACAGCGCGACGGGCCGCAAGATCTGCATCGTCCTGAAGGCGTGACACATGCGCTACCTGACCATCGCCGAGGCGGCTGACCGCCTCGGCGTCTCGGCGTCCACGCTGCGGACGCAGGCCGACCGCGGGCGCCTGCGGACGGAGCGCATCGGGCGCACGCCCGTCGTCACCGAGCGCGAGGTCGAGCGATACCGCGCCGAGTCGCTTGGGCGTCACGGCCGACCGCCTTCGCGGTAGGCCAGCGTCAACTGCTCGTCGGTGACCGGACTGCCACCGCGGATCCGCCCATCCAGGCGGTGGAAGGCGAACCGGCCCTGCGCCGGGACGACCGCGTTGCCCAAGGCGGTGAGGCGCTTGGCCCGGTTGGGGATGCCGAGGCCGACGCGCGGGATCGCGGGCTCGGACTCCCAGCCGTACAGGGGGCCGGGCTGCGGCTTGGTCACGTCCGTCCAGCCGATGGGGCAGTTCATCAGCCACTCGACCCAATCGGGGTTGAGCGCGCCGCGCTCCCGCGACGGCTCGACGGCTCGACCCAGTAGACTGTTGACCGGCACGGTGCCGTTGGCGACGGAGTCGCCCGTGTCCTTGTGGTCCCGCGTCGTCGGCGTCGGCCACAGCGCGGGGCCGCGAAGATTGTCGGACAGGTGACCCGACGGCGAAGGGTAGCCGCGCACCGCGCCCAGCAGGTCGCCGCGACCGCCCCGCTCGCCGCTCGTGGACGTGGGTGTCGGCCACGTCACGGCGCGGTTGCCCTTGGGCCGTGTCGTGCCCTCCCAGCCGATGCGCCCGCGGACGCCCATGATGAAGATGCGCTTGCGGAGGTGCGGGGCGCCCACGTCGGCGGCGGCGACCACCTCCCACGCGCCGCCGTATCCCATCTCGGACAGCTCCGCGAGGATGCCGTCGAGGCCGAGGGTGCGGATGCCCATCGGGTTCTCGAAGAACACGGACCTCGGCATCGCCTCGCGGACCACGCGCAGCGCCTCGGGCCACAGCCAGCGGTCGTCCTGGTCGCCCTTGCGCCTCCCGGCGTGGGACACGGGCTGGCACGGGGGCCCGCCGAACACGAGGTCGAGCGACCCCGGCTCGGGGTGGTAGTCGCGCACGTCGGTGACGCGCTCGACGCCGGGCCAACGCAGCGCCAGCACGTCGAGGCAGTACGGGTCGCGCTCGACCTGGACGACGGGCTCGACGCCCAGCGCCAGGTCGAGGCCGCCGATGCCCGTGAACAGGCTCGCGGCCCTCACCGCTCGCCCCGCGCCGGGACGGGGGCCGTCGGGGGCGGGGAACAGGTCGTCCGTCACCACGACACCTCCGCGGCGGCCAGCCCGAGCCCCAGCGGGGCCAGCGCGGCGAAGTCGCCGGCCGGCAGGTCCACCAGCCGCTCGGACCCCCCGACGCGGCACAGGCACCAGTCGGCCAGCGTCACCGAGACGACGCTGCCGCCCGACGCCACGGAGACCCGCGTGCCGCGCCACGATGGCCCCAGGGCGGCCCGCAGCGCCGGTCCGGCGGCCGCGGTGCCCCTCGGTGCCGCGTACCAGCTCGCGACGCCCCTGAGGGCCGTTACTGACGGGCTGGGGGGCACCCTGTCGAGCGCCGGGCCGCCGGTCAGCACGGCGAGGGCCAGCAGCAGGGCGGGCGCGCTCACGGCTCGCCCCGGATCGGCGTCCCGCTGTCCGCCAGCGTCGCCATCACGTCGGCCAGCCTGCGCATGGACCGCCGGTCGGCCTCGCGCTCCTCCCGTCGGCGGGATGCGTCCTCGGCATCGGCCTCGCGGGACGCCTCGCGCATCCCGTCCCGCTCGCGCATCAGGCGGCCGATCACCTGCGACCACGACGTGGCTCCCGCCGCGCACCGCCCGAGCAGCGCGGGCGTCTCGCGGATCGCCCGGATGAGCACGGCCCGCTGGGACGGCGCGTCGTCCTCCCACGAGTCGAGCTCGGTCCCGCTCGGAGCGAAGATGCACCCGTTGAGTGCCATCGCGTGGCGGATCTCGCGCCACTCGGGGCTGAATCCGCCCCACGACGCCTGCGCCGCCTCCCACTCGGCTCGGCTGTAGGTCCTCATGCCGTCCTCCCCACGGGGTCAACGAGGCCGAGGGCACGCGCGCCCTGTGAACTAGACGATCTCGTTAACCCTACGGACGGTACGGACGGTACGGACGGTACGGTAGCCGTGGTGTCCGGTGGGTTTACCACCCCGGTACCACCGTGGTAACCGCTATGGCCACCCGGCCGGTTGCCCTTGGCGAGATTGCAGCTGAGGTGGGACGGCTGGCGGTTCTCGGGGACGTCCGACCCGCCGGCGCTGATCGGGATGACGTGGTCTACGGTGAAGCAGCGGGGATCTGGATACCGGAGCGCGAGGTCGATCTCGTCGCCGCAGATCCCGCAGCGCGAGCCGTGGTGCTCCAGCGCCTCCTCCTTTCCCTTCCTGCGATCGTTCGCCCTGCGCCACTTCTCGCGCGACAGGTCCCTGCGCTCGCGCGCCGGCCCGAACCACCGATCCCACGTCGCCGGGGCGACCATGCCGTCCCGATCGAGCAGGTCGAAGCGCCTCAGCGCCGCGACGACCGCCCGGTCGAACGGGATCAGGGACGGCCATGCGTCCTCGACCCGAATCCGCTCGCCGGACCGCCACGACTCCGCGGCCGTGGCGAGGTAGGCCAGGAACGCGGGCGCCGCGAGCTCCGGGTGGCGACGGGCGAGGCGCCGGAACTTCGGGTCCTCGTGGATCGACGTGGAGACGTCCATGACCGCGAACCCGCCGTCGCGGCTCACGCCGCCGCCTCCCGTGCCGCCTTCCGACGCGCGCGCCGCTCCCGGTTCGCCGCGACCCTCTGCTCGCGATGCGACGCGTAATACTGCCGGTCTGCCTCGCGCTTCTGGTCGCGGTGCGACTCGCGGTACTTCTTGGCCGAGGCGCGCACCGACTCCGGGTTGGCCCTGCGCCACTCCCGCGCGCGCTCGGCTGGCGTCCGAGGCTCGCGGGTCGCCACCGGCTGGGGCGCGGCTGGCTCGGGCGGGGCCTGGACGGTCTCCACGCGCCACTCGACTGCCGGGCTGCCGCTCGCGACGGCGCTGCCGCGCAGGCTCCCGCCCTGGCGGACGCAGGGGAGCGGGCCGAGGTCGTGCGCCTCCCGGCGCGCGTCGCGCAGCATCACCGCAGCCCTCCCCGCGACGTCCGCCGCGTCCACTCCGCCACCACCTCGCGCTCGGCCTCGCCCTCGCGCTCGGCGATGAGGCGGAGGTCGTCCTCGAGGCGGTCCCACTCGGCGCGGCAGGGAGCCACGTGCAGCACCCGGCCGTCGGGCAGCACGCTGTGCTCCTCCCCGGGGCGGAAGCCGCGACCGCACCGGGCGCAGCGCAGGTCAGGGGAGCGCCACCGGCGCATCGGCGGCCTCACCGGTCTCTCCACGGGTGCGCCTGGTTACGTGAGCGGGCGTCCCTGCGCTCGCTCGGCGCCAGCCTGTCCGCGACCGCTCCGACGGCGGCCATCAGCAGGCACAGGGCGGCCATCGCCGCCAGCAGGTCAGCGGGCTGCATCACGACTCCCACGTCCTCCCCACGACCGCGACCCACGGGCCGGTCAGGGTGGCGAAGTGCTCGGGGCTGAGGAGGTCGCGGACGACGAGCGCCACCGCCGCGCCCCACGCCGCGTCCCACGCCGCGCCCCGCGCCGCGCCCAGCGCCGCGCCCAGCCGCTCGGCCTCGTCGGCCGTGAGGCGCCCGGCGCGCTCGATCAGCGACACCACGGCCTCGCCGTCGGGGCCCAGCGCCTGCCACGCGGGCAGCTCCGCGACCACGCGGAGCGCGTGCACCGCGCGCTTGTGC
>JAKAMV010000250.1 GCA_021812735.1 Chloroflexota bacterium
CCCGATGGCGTCGTCCGTCCGGCAAGACGCCGGAGATCTCGCGTTCGACGCAGCCGCCTCGGACGAGCTCGGCGCCTTCGGTGCGCCGAGCAAGCGGCTCACCGCCGATCCGTTCGTGACGGTGACCTGCGCCCGGTCGCGGCGATGCAGGCGCAAGCAGGTCGACCTCCACATCGATCGAGCGCCCCTCAATCTCAACCGATCGAAGCCACCGGAACGGCTGGCCGAGCTGGGCGTAGCCCCGCTGGCGAAGCAGCTCCGCGATCGTGCGGTAGGCCTCGTCCGGGACGGAGATCGGATCGACGACGAGGTCGACGTCCAGGGTGCCGATGTACGGATCCTCGGCCCGATCACCGGTAAGCAACGGCGGGGCGCTGCCGCCCACGATCGTCAACGCATCGGCGAAACCGGCGAGGACCGTCCACAGCTCGAGCAGTACGCGCTCGGCAGCAAGCACCGAGGCAGGGTCGTCGCGCGGGTCTACGGCAGCCACAGCTCGCCTCGCTCGCGCATGAACTCCGCTGCGTCTGCAGCCGCCCCGCCGCGGCGCACGAGGTCCACGTAGATCTGTGGCCGGCTCACAAGCCGCAGTCCTTCGCGCTCGAAGGCGCCGTCGAGCACGCCGGCGTCGGACGGCTTGATCAGGACAAGGTTGCCGCCCCGGGGGACCGCCGTCAGTTGTAGCGACCGATCCCAGTCCGCGACGTCATCGACGTACATCTCGACGCGGCTGTACCGCGCGAACGGCGCGATCCTGTCAGCAGCGGCGTCGGCCGTGATGGCGTACCGACCGGCGTCCGCGGACCCCCGGATCATCTGGAGCAGGTTCTCGGTGCCGGGTACGGTCGCTACGCGCTCCGAGACCGAGTCCTTTGGGCGGGGGGCGGAAGCCCAGGCGTCGAGCAGCCCATCTCGATCGCGCACGCGATTGTCGCCGCGCGCGCGGCTCATGTATGCGTCCCGCGCCAGGGTCTTGAAGACCCGACTCACGAAGCCGAGCGTGAGACCCGCCCGGCCAGCCATATCGTCGAGCGTCCAGGGGCGTTGGGGTTCGATCAGTAGCCACCGCACGACGCGCAGCGGCCCACCCGAGAACAGGTCGGCGACATACCGCGTCTCGGGAGCACCGGCCTTGCGCCGGCGCTGGCCTCGCTTCAGGTGCTCGACGAAGAGACCGCCGAGAGCGATCCGGCAGTCTCCCTCAGGCTCCAGCCAACTGATGCCCGCCCTGCCGAGGATCTCACGAGCCCTCGACCCGATCTCAGGCGAAACGAGGATCGCGGGTCCGCATCGCTGAAGCCAGGGGATGAGTCGGGCGACCTCCGCCGGCTCAGCTCTTGACTTGAACTCCACACAGGCCCCGATGCGCTCGCCCGTTGGCGACGTCAGGTCGACGTACGCATCAGCCCGGATGTCCCCCGCTCGCTCTTCCCGGCGCAAGGCCACTCGCCAGCCTGCGGGCAGCATCCTTTCCAGCGCCTCGCGGAAGGTCTGCTCGGGTCCGTACGACTGCGCTACTTGTACCATTGCTGTCCACTATACCACAGCGGTACAACTGGCTGACGCGGTACAGATCATGAGGAGGCCCGGCCGTCCACCGCGCCCGACCCAGTGCTTCACCCCTTGACGGACTATCCGCAACGAACGCATGATGCTGCGGATGTTTCGTACGAGGGCCGGGCAGTGACGTCTGCCACAGAGGATCGCGAACCTGTCGTCGCGGCGCGGGACGAGGCTGCGCTGCTCGCGGAGATCGATCGGATCCTGCTGACCGCTCCGGTGGGCACGGTGGCGCTTGTCGGACCCGGAGGTGACCGTGGGGAGCTGCCGGCGTCGCTGTGCCGCGTCCTGGTCCAGGCGGTACGGGAACTCGTCATCGGCAACGGCGTGGCCGTCCTGCCAGCGGCGGCAGAGCTGACGACCCAGCGCGCGGCGGACCTGCTGAACGTCTCCCGTCCCTACCTGATCTCGCTGCTGGAGCGGGGTGAGATCCGGTACCGAACGGTCGGGACCCATCGTCGCGTCAAGCTCTCCGATCTCGTCGCGTACCAGGCGAAGCGCGACGCGGAGCGACGGCGAAGGCTCGATGCCCTGACCCGAGACGGCGACGAGCTGGGCCTCTATCGAGCGACTCGACGGAAGACCGCCGCTCGCGCCGCCGAGACACCAGAGCCCTTCGCCGACCGATGAGCGGCTGGGTCGCCTGCCTCGACGCAAGCGTCCTCATCCCGATGCCGACGGCGGACACGCTGCTCCGGTTCGCCCATGCCGGCCTCTATCGCCCCGTGTGGAGCGACCAGATCCTCGTCGAGGTGAAGAGGAACCTCGTCGCAGGTTGGGAGTCGGTGACCGCCGAGCGAGCCGAGCGCAGGATCGCGATGATGCGTGCCGCGTTCCCGGAGGCGCTGGTGCCGAGTCCCGGCCCCGTCCCCGCGGTCCCCGTTGCCGTGCATCCCAAGGACAGGCACGTTGTCACCACCGCGGTGGTCGCACGGGCGGATGTCATCGTGACCGACAACGTCCGCCACTTCGCACGCCGGGAGCTCGCCGGGGACATCGGGCTCCTCGTGCAGACCGCCAACGAGTTCCTCGTCGACCGGTGGGCGGTCGACCGGCGGGCCGCGGCTGCAGCCATCGCCGACCAGATCGCCGCCCTCGGCGACCCGCCGCGCAGTCGGCAGGAGCAGCTCGAGGCCTTCCGATCGGCCGGCCTCGGCACCTTCGCGAGAGTGCTTGAGAGCGACTGGAACCTCGTCGAGGAGGCGGCGTCCCGCTTGAGGGATCGCCGGACGGATCCCCCTACCGGCCTCGCCGAGCCGCCATCGCGTAGGCCATGAACCACGCCTCGGTGGACTCGGCGGTCGAGCCGTACACGTTGTCGCCCAGCAGGAAGTCGCACACCACCTCGCGGGCCCGCGCGATCTCCCGCCGCCGTGGGCCGGCCCAGCGATCGTCCGCCAGCGTCAGGTCGAGGAGGTCGAGCGCTCGATCGACGGCGCCTGCGAACCGTTCTGGGTCCCCGGCAGCCCGCGCCCTGATGGCGCGCTCGACCTCGGCGCCCGCGTTCCCGAGCTGCTCGGCGAGCGTCATCTCGCCCCATCGCCCGGCGGCGAGGTCGCGGTGGAGGGGCGGATCGCGGCGAGCCACAGTGCGTGAAGGGTAGCGCCGCCGTCCTGCCTCGGGATCGCTTCTGTCATCCGGTGGGAGTGTCCCTACGACACCACCAACGTTCCGGCGATCTCCTCGACCCACTCGTCGTACGCACCGAGGAACGCCGGCCCGACCCGTGCCAGGTCCGGCCGCGGCAGGCGCGCGCGGGCGATCTCGGCTGCAAGCCGTTCGACCGAGGCACGGGCCTCCACCAGTCGAACCTGCTCGCTCGCCGCCTCTGTCGTGTCCAGCAGGGCGGCCGTCGCCAGGGCGACATGCCAGCGCGCGACCCAGTCAAGCGGGGCGCGCGCGCGGGGCAGCGCCAGCCACGAACGGAATGGCGACGCCTCGGGCAGGCTCACGCGGTCGCGGTTCTGCGTGCGGCCGACCTCGACGATGCCGGCGAGCCTCAGCGAATCGACAGCGACCGCGACGTTACGTTTGGTGAACCGCGTCGCACGGGCCAGGTCCGCGATCGTGAGAGCGCCGTTCGGGTCGGCCAGCAGGACCGCGACGATATCGGCGCGCGCGTTCACGCCGAACGCGGAACGCAGACGCCACACGAGCCGCGGCGGGCCGGCCAGATCCCGGACGAGCACCTTGACTCGGGCGATCCGCTGGCCCTGCCGGCCGGCGGCGAACGGCCAGAGTGGCCCTCCGCTCACCGCGACGTCGGCGGAGAACCGGGCGAGGGGATTGCCGGCGACTTCCATCTCGCGCGCGACCGTCTTGAGGCGGCTCACGCTGACGGCATGGCCGAATGCCACGCACCAGTCGACGCCGGCCTCGCGCACTCGCGCGTCCTCGGCGCGATCAAGCGTGGTTGTCGCGCCGATCAGCGCCTCGATGTCGACGACGTCCGTCTCCGCCGGGCCCGCGAGCTGACACCCGAGAGCGATCCACTGCGCGGCGAGCCGGTCCGCGATCGCGTCGCGCAGCCTAGTCGAGCGCGCCACCGGCTCGTGCCATGTCGTGCATGGCGGCATCGTCGCATGGGCGAACGCGCAAATCAAGTACTCGTTACGAGAACTCTATCCATGCTCAGACGCGCCCGGCATTCTGATCTGCCTGCCGTCCGGCTCTCGACGGCGGCGATCGTGGCGCGTACGGTCACGGGTTGGCGGGAGGCTCCGACGCGCGGCCTGATGTTCCGGCCGCCGGGACCGCGCCGAGCCACTGGCGAGACCGACCCGCGAGCTCGAGGCAGGAGGGTCTCGCGATGCGCCGGTGGGTGCTCGTGACGACCGGGGCGGCGGCCCTGGCCGGCATCGGCGTCGCCGTCGCCCGGTCGAAGGGAGGGGCCGACATGGGTCTGCGCAGGTCGTACGCGTACGCGTTGTTCGGGGTGCCGCATGGTCCGATCGGATGGGTCGGCGTCCGGTTGATGGCAGCGCGGAAGGGGTCGTTCTACCGGGCGATGGCCGCCGAGCTGGACCTCCGGCCCGATGACGTCCTCCTCGACGTCGGCTGCGGGTCCGCGGGACTGCTGGTCGAGCAGGCCTCGCAGGTGTCCCACGTCGCCGGCCTGGACGCCTCGGAGATGCAGGTCGAGGCGGCCCGACGGCGACTCGCCGGCCGCCTCGCGGCAGGGACGGCCGAGATCGTCCTGGGCGACGCCGCGGCCCTGCCGTGGGAGGACGGACGCTTCAGCGTGGTGGCCTCGCTCGACACCATGAAGTTCATCCCGGATCCAGGGGGAGCTCTCCGGGAGATGGTCCGGGTCCTCCGGCCGGGCGGACGCGCCGTGGTCACCGTGAGCGACGCGGCGAAATCCCCCGTGGGGAGCACCGCTCGGTCGGGCACGCTCGACGCCTGGGGGATGTGGTACTGGAGCGATGCCGACGCGCGGCGGATGGCGGAGGACGCCGGCCTCGTCGACGTCACCGTCTCCGTGCTCCCGGTGTTCTCCAAGCCCCTGTTCGTCCGGGGCGCCAAGCCGGCCTAGCCCTGTTCTCGGGCGCCGGGCCGAGCGCAGGCACATCGCGAAGGCTGACGCCTTCGGGCGGCCACGGGTCACAGCCTCGGGCACGGGGCCACAGCCTTCGGCCACGGGGGCACAGCCGTCGCATCGCGTCAGCCGACCAGCTCGACTCCTGCGGTCCGGGCGGCCCTCCGCAACCCCTCGTAGATCGTGGCGAGCGGGAGGCCACGGCGCGCTGCCAGCGCGAGGTAGGCGGCGTCGTAGGCGGTCAGATCGAGAGAGAGCGCGAGATCCACTACTTCCCCGAGGGCTGTCGGAAGGTCGATGGGTTCGATCCCGATCGGCAGCGCCGCGAGGAGCTCGCGAAGGCGTGCGATGTCGGCCAGGACGAGCCTGCCCCGCCGCTCGGCCGTCCGGAGCGCGTTGGCGACCTCGAGCGGCCAGATCGCCGGGGCGACCGCACCCTCGTCGGCGAGCGCCTCGAGCGCGGCCTCCGCGGTCGCAGAGCCCTCGTCCTCGAAGCACCACGCGAGTACGACGGACGCGTCCACCACGATCACGTTCGGCGCCCCTCGTCGATGAGCTCGCGGATCGTGACGCCGCCGAGGCGATGGCCCCGTCGGAAGGAGCGGAGGTCTGCCACGGCATCTGCGGTCGCGGAAGCCGAGCGCCCGGAGGCGGGCGTCAGGACCGCGACCGCGACCCCGTGCTTCGTGATCGTGATCGACTCTCCCTCGGCGACCTCGTCGAGGAGTCGGGGCAGATGGGTCTTCGCCTCGTAGGCGCCGATCCTTCGCATCTGGAGGCTCCTTGATAGGTCGGCCTTGGGCCAATCAGACTGGTCGGAGACTAGTCTAGCCACACTGCGGCTCGCGTGTCGACCCGTCGCGGTCGACCGTGGGCGACACCCGAGCCGGCACCAGCGTCGTGCACGCCTCTCTCCTGCGGATCATCAGCCGGGCCCGCTCGGTCGCGGACCGGGTATTCGGTCGCGCCGCGATGCTGTCCGGTCCGCCCGTCAGGTCCGACCCTGGCTGACCGCAGCTGCCGATGGAGGGGAAGCAGTCCATGCCCGCATTCCGTCCACGCATCCGCGCGCTCGCCGTGGGGGCCGGCGCGTTCGCCCTGGTCGCCGTCGCGGCGGGCGGCACGTTCGCCGCGTCCAAGCCCGCCACCCTGTACGCCTGCTACGACGTGTACGGCAACGTCCGGATGGGCAACACCGCCCAGTGCAAGCTCCCGGGCGGCGGGCGGCTCGTGCCCGGGGAAGCGTCGGGCCGACCGGCGTCACCGGGCCGGCGGGCCCGACCGGCGCCACGGGCGCGACGGGACCTACCGGGGCGCAGGGCGACCCGGGCCCGGCGCCTATCAAGTGACCATCACGGGCCTGGGGACAGCCTACTGCCCACTCCCGGTCGCGAACGCGCTCGGAGCGGTCACCTTCATGTACCTCAACGGCGGTTTCTGCGGAGGCGGTATCGCGAGCACGACGGTGACGACCGGCTACGGGCTCGACCACTCGTTCGGGTTGCTGGCGGTGGGCTACGGAGCGCCGGCGGCGTTCGTCAACTCGTTCGGCACCAACGAGGTGTCGCTGCCGACCATCGGCCGCTAGTGCCGCGAGGTGGAGGCCGACTCGTTCGAGCGGCGTCCCGCGCACGCGGATCTCCGACTCGATCCGGATCAGCCCCGTGGCCGAAGCCGTCGGCCGCGGGGCTGATCCTTCTTCGCCCCGCCCCGTCCGCGGCGGCCTAGAATCGGGCCGTCGCGCCGCACCCGCAGCCGCGCCGCACCAGAGGTCCCCTCCATGAGCCACCAGCCCGCCGCCGACCGATACGCCACCATGACCTACCGCTTCTGCGGCCGCAGCGGCCTGCAGCTGCCCCTGCTGTCGTTGGGCCTCTGGCACAACTTCGGCGACACGACGCCGGTATCGGCGCAGCGGGCGATCGCCCTCACCGCCTTCGACCTCGGCATCACGCACTTCGACCTGGCCAACAACTACGGGCCGCCGTACGGCAGCGCCGAGATCAACTTCGGCCGGATCCTGCGCGAGGACCTCGCGGCGCACCGCGACGAGCTGATCATCAGCAGCAAGGCCGGCTGGGACATGTGGCCGGGCCCGTACGGCCAGGGGGGCGGCTCGCGCAAGTACGTGCTCGCGAGCCTGGACCAGAGCCTCCGGCGGGTGGGGGTCGACTACTTCGACATCTTCTACTCCCACCGCTTCGACCCGGACACCCCCCTCGAGGAGACGATGGGCGCCCTCGCGACCGCGGTGCGGCAGGGCAAGGCCCTCTATGTCGGGATCTCGTCGTACTCCGCGACGAAGACGCGCGAGGCGGCGGCGATCCTCCGCGCCGAGGGCGT
Source organism: Chloroflexota bacterium (assembly GCA_021812735.1). The sequence continues at coordinate 7,442 of JAKAMV010000250.1, forward strand.
GCCCCTGCTCATCCATCAGCCCAGCTACAACCTGCTCAACCGATGGGTGGAGCCCGACCTGCTCGACGCTCTCGAGGAGGTGGGGGCCGGGATGATCGCCTTCACCGCGCTGGCGCAGGGCCTGCTGACCGACAAGTACCTCGACGGGATCCCGGCCGACGCGCGGATCAACCGCCCGGGCGGCGACTCGTTCGACCGGGGCATGCTCTCGGCGGAGAACCTCGCCCGCGTCCGCGCGCTGAACGACATCGCCCGGCGTCGGGGCCAGTCGCTCGCGCAGATGGCGTACGCCTGGGTCCTGCGCGACCCTCGCGTCACGACCACGCTGATCGGCGCGAGCTCGCCCGAGCAGGTCCGCGAGAACGTCGGCGCCCTGGCGAACCTCGCCTTCTCCGCCGAGGAGCTCGCCGAGATCGACCGGTACGCGGTCGAGGGCGGCGTCAACCTCTGGGAGAAGCCGAGCACCGACCAGCGGCCGTAGGGGAGGGGCTGCGACGACGCGGCGCCTCGCATCGCGGTGGTGAAGGCCCGTGCCATCGCCCCGTCGGACGCGAACCGGGCTGCCGGCGGTGTCGAAGTCGCACACCTGCACGATCCCCGGGTGGCGCAGGGAGGTCACCAGAGCCGTCGGACCCGAAGTGGCGTCGGCCGCGCGGCGGGCCGCCGGGCCAGGGGCGCCTCGCGTCTCGGTCCCGGGAGCCGCACCGACCCCAGCGCGCCGCGGGTGCAGGCCCCCGGAAGCCGCCCCGGCCCGGAGCCTCGTCTGCTACGCCCGGAAGTAGGCGACCATGACCTCCTCGCCGGCCGCGAGGCCGGCGATGGCGCTGCGCACGTCGATCGAGACCGCCCGGCTCAGGGCTGCGTCCTCGCGCTGGCTTCGATGGAGCTCGGCCCGATAGCCGTGCTTGTGGAGCACGTCGGCTTCGGCCCAGACCCGCTTCCGGTTCTTCGAGTCGTTCCGGTAGCGGCGGATCAGGAGCGGTGCGGTCCACTTCTCGGTCGCGCGCGACAGCTCGCCGACGATCTCCCAGTCGGACGAGACGTTGAGGAAGACGGCCAGGATGAAGACCGCGCCGCAGATGACGAGGGAGGTGAAGGTCGGGTCGTAGGCCATGTCGCGGGCCCTCCGCGGGGGACGAGGTGCTGACCGACAGTAGCAGCAGCCGGCGATTCCGTCCTCCGGGGTGCCGCGGCGTGCGACCGCGTTTGACGGAATCGTCGCCTGGCCCGATGGTGGCGGCATAGTCGCCATGCGCCGGGCTCTCATCCGTCGGTCCGAAGCGCGCGACGGATCGGATCCCGCCCCATGGCTCGCAAGCCCTTCCACTCGCCCGACTCGACCATCGTCGTGTGCAGCGACGGCTACTTCGAGGTCTACCCGCCGACGCCCAGGACGAACGGCGACAAGCCCGCGTATCGGGGCGCGATCGCCGAGCTCGGCGCCGGGCTGCGCGGCTCCGACGACCGGCTCGCGGTCCGGCCGGACTCCCGGGCGCTCGCCGACGCGGTCGCGGCCTGGTCCGCCGCCAACGGCGCCGCCGCGGTCCGCGGCAAGCTCGGAGGCGGCCGTACCGGAGTCGAAACGAAGGCGTAGCGCACGCCGACGCCCGGGTCGCGGCGGTCGCCCTTCGCGTCCCGGGCCCCGCGCGTCGACGTCAGGCCATCGGACGCACCTGCGTGAGCCGGATGCTGTTGCCCGACGGGTCGCGGAAGGAGGCGTCCAGGCCGTACGGGCGCTCCTCGGGCACCTCGGTGAACTCGACACCGCGCGCCCGCAGCTCCTCGTACGACCTCCGGCAGTCGTCGGTCGTGAGGAAGACCGTGCCGGCGAACCCCTTCGCCACGAGGTCGCGAACCTGCGCGCCGGTCCCGGGGTCCATCAGCGGCGCCCCGGGGATCGCCATGAGCACGATCGCGACGTCCGGCTGCCCGACCGGCGACACGGTCAGCCAGCGGAAGTCCCCCATCTCCGGCACGGTGACGTCCTGGCGGACCTCCATGCCCACCTTCTTCGTGTAGAACTCGAGCGCCGCATCCTGGTCGTGGACCCAGAGCTGCGTGGTGGCGATCCTGATCACGGTGGTGCTCCCTTCTCGGTCATCGGGTGGGTCGGGCGCCCATCGTGCGGCGCCGCGCCGCGGTCGTCTTCTCGAAACGTCCGGTTCTCGGGGCGGCCGTAGGCCCGCAGGACGCACGCCGGGATCCGGGCCAGGTCGGCGGCGGGCGGGAAGGCGGCCCGGTATGCGGTCGGCGACAGCCCGAAGACCCTGCGGAAGGTCGTCGTGAAAGAGCCGACGCTCGACAGGCCGACGGACATGCAGATGTCGGCGACGGAGTGGTCGGTCATCCGCAGCAGAGCGGCGGCCCGCTCGAGCCGGCGCGTGAGCAGGTAGACATGGGGCGACTCGCCGAAGGCGCGGGTGAACTCCGCGCTGAAGTGCGCCCTCGACAGGCCCGCTTCGCGCGCGAGGTCGCCCACGCTGAGCGGCTCCGCGTAGCGCGCGTCCGCCAGGTCCCGCGCGCGAAGCAGGTGGCGCGCGGCCGGGACGTCGGGCTGCTGGGGCGAGCCGCCGGGCTGCTGGGGCGAGCCGCCGGGCTGCTGGGGCGAGCCGCCGGGCTGCTGGGGCGAGCCGCCGGGCCTCGGCGGCGGGGACGCGACCATCGGCCGTAGTATCCCCGGTCGCGAGGCCATCGTCGATCGCGGGCGCTGGATCGACCGCGACATCGCACCGGGCGAGGCATGCACTTCGAGGAACGCACCTGGCTCTCCCCCGCCCTCGGCCACGACATGAGCCTGAAGGTGTACGGCCACGATGGCCGGCCGGTGGTCACGTTCCCGTCCCAGGAGGGCCGCTGGTGGGACTTCGAGAGCTGGGGGATGGTGGACGCCTGTGCCGGCTTCGTCGAGTCGGGGCGCATGGGCGCTCGAGGCCGTCCTGCGGGCGAAGTCGATCCCCGCCGTCGTCGACTACTGGGGCCATGACGTGAACCACGACTGGCCGTGGTGGCGGAAGATGCTCCCGCACCACCTCGAGGTGCTCGGGGCCAGCAGGGGCCAGCAGGGGGGCCGACGGGGCCAGCAGGGGGGCCGACGGGGCCAGCAGGGGGGCCGACAGTGTCGCGGATCGAGGAATACCGGACCGCCCTCGCCGGGTTGGACGACCCGGAGCCGTACGCCCTCGCCCATTCAGGGCTGCCCGGGCCGCGCGGCAACCTGGAGCTGATCGCGGCGCTGGCCGAGTCGGCCGACGAGGCGACCCTCCGCCGGTGGGCCGCGCTCTCCCTCGAGGAGGCGCCGGGCAACGAGCCGCCGGTGGTGCTCGCGGTGGCGGGGATCGTGGGGCTCGGCCGGTTCCTCGACGACCGGCCGGACGTCCTGCC
>JAKAMV010000251.1 GCA_021812735.1 Chloroflexota bacterium
GCCAGGAACGTGCTGGTCGTGGGCACCGAGCTGCTGACCCGGTTCCTCGACTACGGCGACCGCAGCACGTGCATCCTGTTCGGCGACGGCGCCGGCGCGGTGGTCCTGTCCGCCAGCGACGCGCCCGCCTCGCCGGTTGGCATCGAGCTCACCACCGATCCGCAGGGCGCGTACATGATCTGGCTCCCGGCCGGGGGCTCCAAGGCGCCGTCGTCGCTCGACACGATCGCCCGCGGCCAGCACAAGATCCGCATGGAGGGCCGCGAGACGTACCGGTTCGCGACTCGGACCCTCGCCTCCACCGGGCTGGCCGCCGTGGCCAAGGCCGGCTGGTCCCAGGCCGATGTGGACCTGATCATCCCGCACCAGGCCAACATCCGGATCATCGAGGCGGTGGCCAAGGGTCTCGAGCTGCCGATGGACCGGTTCTTCGTCAACGTCGAGCGCTACGGCAACACCTCGGCCGCGTCGGTGCCGATCGCGCTGGCCGAGGCCGTGAACTCGGGCCGCGTCAGGGTGGGCGACAAGCTGGTGTTCATCGCGTTCGGCGCTGGGTTCACGTCGGGCGCCGTGGCGCTCGAGTGGACGGCGGATCCCGCGCGCGGGCCGCTGGGCGAGGCGGCCGTGAACCCCGACGACGTCGCCGTCCGCCAGCCGCTGGACTGGGACTCGGTGGATCCGATCCCGCCCGCGCTGGCCGAGGTGCTCGCCCGGCCGCTGCCCGGCCGCCTCGACCTCTCCGACGTAGCACCCGGCGAGCCCGCGCACGCTGCCCATCCCGCCAGCTGACGCCGCCGCCGGCGCGACCCGCGACGAGCTCCAAGGAGGACCCCGCATGCTCGACCTCTCCGGCAAGACCGCGCTGGTGACCGGCGGCTCGCGCGGCATCGGCCGGGCGATCGTGCTGCGCCTGGCCACGCAGGGCGCCGACGTCGCGTACAGCTACAAGGGCAACGCGGGCGCGGCCGCCGAGGTGGCGGCCGCGGTGGCGGCGATCGGCCGCCGCGCGCTCTCGGTGCAGGCGGACGCGCGCAGCCAGGAGGGCGCCGAGGCGCTCGTGAAGACCGTGCTCGAGGCGTTCGGCAAGATCGACATCCTCGTCAACAACGCCGGGATCACGCGCGACAACCTGATCATGCGGATGGGCCCCGACGAGTGGACCGAGGTCCTCGAGACCAACCTGTTCGGGGCGTTCTACACGCTCAAGGCGGTCACCCGGCCGATGCTCAAGGCGCGCGGCGGGCGGATCGTCAACATCACCAGCGTGTCGGGCCAGGCGGGCCAGACCGGCCAGGCCAACTACAGCTCGGCCAAGGCGGGGCTCATCGGCCTGACCAAGGCGGCCGCCCGTGAGCTGGCGTCGCGCGGCATCACCGTCAACGCGGTGGCCCCCGGCTTCGTGCTCACCGAGCTCACGCGCGACCTGCCCGATGCGCTCAAGGACGAGATCACCGCCCGCACGCCGCTCGGCCGCTTCGGCACTACCGAGGAGATCGCGAACGCGGTGGCCTTCCTCGCCTCGGACGAGGCGGCGTACATCACGGGCCAGGTGCTCGCCGTGGACGGCGGGCTGGTGATGATGTAGCCGTGCCGTTCGCGGTCGAGCCCACCGCCATCCCCGAGGTGCTGATCGCCAGGCCCCGGCGCTTCCCCGACGAGCGCGGCTGGTTCGCCGAGATCGTCCGCGTCGACAGCTTCGAGCCGCTCGGCCTGCCCACGCGATTCGTCCAGGTCAACCAGTCCCGCTCGTCGCGGGGCGTGGTGCGGGGCCTGCACTTCCAGTGGGACCCGCCGCAGGGCAAGCTGATGCGCGTGGTGGCCGGCAGGGCGTTCATGGTGGCGGTGGACATCCGCCCCGGGTCGCCCACGCTCGGCCAGCACGTGGCGGTGGAGGCGTCGGCCGACGAGCCGCTGCTGTTCTGGGCGCCCGCGTCGTTCGCCCGCGGGTTCTGCGCGCTCTCGGACGCGACCGAGGTCGAGTACTTCTGCACGGGCGCCTACAACGCCGCCTGCGAGTCCGGGATCCGCTACGACGACCCCCGGCTGGCCATCGCCTGGCCGGTGGCGGCGCCCGTCGTGTCGGCCAAGGACGCGGCGGCGGGCTCGCTCGCCGACTGGCTCGCCCGACCCGAGGCCGCCAGCTTCGCGTGGGCCCCAGGCGCCTGAGACCCGCCACCGGCGCCCGCCGCCGGGGCCGCGGCCGTCGAGGGTCCCGCAGGCGCCGGTACTTCCGGTGGCTGTCCGCGGCTGCGGGGATTGGGCACCATCCGCGAGGTGAAACGCCGCGAATCTGTGCCCGACTCTGCACAATCCCGCAGTTCGCGGCTGAGCCAGCCGCGCCTCCACGCCGTTGCCCTGCTCGGGGGCATCCTGACGCTCGGCCTCGGGATCGCTGCCTGGGCGACAACCGGCGGACCGCGGACCCTCGGCGATCTGGTCATCGTGATGGACCTCACGGTCGGCGGCACGCTGCTCACCACGGGCTCGCTCGTGGGGCGCGCCCGCGCGGCGGAGGCACACCGGAGCGCCCAGCTGACCGTGCTGGCCCAGGCGGCCCGCCGGATGAGCGTGGGGGCGGAGCCCGGCGAGGTTGGCCTCGCCGTGGTGGAGGAGATCCGCCGCGTCATCCCATACCACAACGCGCGGGTCTATCTGCTCGAGGGCGAGGACCTCCGCCCGGTCGCATTCGAGGGGCGGTTCGGGGCGTACGAGCAGGTGGACGTCGAGATCCTGCGGACCCAGGTGGGCCAGGGCTTCACGGGCTGGGTCGCGCGGCACGGCGCGCCGCTCAAGGTGGACGATGCGCGCCGCGATCCGCGCGGCATGACCATCCCGGGGACCGACGACGTGGACGAGTCGATGCTGGTGGTCCCGATGCGCCACGACGAGCGGCTGCTTGGCGTGATCACGCTGTCCAAGCTGGGCCTGCACGCCTTCGGCGACGACGATCTGCGGCTGCTCCTGATCCTCGCCGACCAGGCGGCCACCGCGTTCGCCGGCGCCCAGTCGCTGGCCGAGACGCGCCGGCTGGCCGAGGAGCTGCGCCAGCTGCTGGACATGAGCTCGGCGCTGTCGCGCTCGCTGGACCCCAAGGACGTGGCGCAGCTGATGGCTGAGCACCTCGCCCGCGCGGTGGGCGCAGAGCGCGCCCAGATCAGCGACTGGGACCCCGCCGGCAATCGCCTCCGGACCCTCGGCTGCTACCCGCGTGAGCACCGCGCCGCGATCGACGACTTCTACCCGCTCACCGAGTTCCCGCTCACGGCCCGGGTGCTCAGCGAGGGCGTCATCGCCACGGTGGACGCCGAAGATCCCGACGCCGACCCGGCAGAGGTGGCCGAGCTCCGCCGCGAGGGCATGCGCGGGCTGATCATGCTGCCGCTGGTGGCCAAGGGCGCCGCGATCGGCATCGTGGAGATCGCCTCGTCTGGGCGACCGACCGACGACGCGGGCAGGATCACCCTCGCGCGCACGATGGCGCACGAGGCGGCCATGGCGCTGGAGAACGCCCGCGTCTACGAGGCGGCGCGCAACCTTGCGGACCGTGACCCGCTCACGGGCTTCTTCAACCACCGCTACCTGCACGAGCGGCTGTCCGAGGAGGTCGTCCGCGCGATCCGCACACGCCGGCCGCTGGCGGTGGTGATGCTCGACCTCGACGACTTCAAGCTCGTCAACGACACGTTCGGCCACCTGTACGGCGACCGGGTGCTCGTCTACGCGGCCGAGACGATCCGGGCGAGCCTGCGGGCGTCAGACGTGGCGGCACGCTACGGCGGCGACGAGTTCGCGCTCATCCTTCCCGAGACGTCGGTCCACGACGCGGCCTCGGTCGCCGAGCGCATCCTCGCCGCCTTCCGCATCCATCCGTTCATGACAGACGGCCGCACGCCCCTCCCGGTGGGCACCTCGATCGGAATCGCCACGCACCCGACAGACGGCCGCACCGCCACCGAGTTGATCGCCGCGGCTGACTCGGGACTCTACGCGGCCAAGGCCGAGGGCGGCAGCCGCGTCCGCGTGGGCCACCTCGGCCAGCCCGTGTCGGAAGTGGAGCCGACCGTGCGATCCCACGCCTTCAGCGGGCGCAGCCGGACCGTCTCGCTGCGGGCGATCGTCAGCGGTGGGAGCGGGTCCGGAGAGGTCTGAACCCGTACCAAAGTACTGGGATCCGGCGGACGTCGGTACCACCTCGGGTGCTTGCGGCAAACCGCACGGGCGTTCATCGTTGCGCTCCAAGGTGAGCGAACGGGCAGGCCTCGAGACCATGGGCCGGCCGCGCAGGGGACTGCGGGCCGCGTCCCTGCGACCGCTCCCGGTCCTGCTGGCGGCGCTCGCCGCCACCGAGCTCGTCCGGCTCGCGCTCGGGAGCGGGCCGCTGGACCTGCTGGTCTTCGTGCTCCTCGTGGCCGCCTGGATCCTCACGGCACGCCAGACCGAGGCGGCCCGCTACGCCGAGGGCGTGCGCGAGACGGAGGCCGAGTCCTTCGCGCGCATCCTGCGCGGCCTGTCCCGCTCGGTCTCGCCCGACGCCATCGTCGGCGCCATCGTGGAGGAGCTCGGGACGGGGACTGGAGCTGACCACGTCTCGGTGGTGCGGCGCCGGCCGGAGTCGCGCAACCTCGAGGCGGTGCTGTCGCCGACGCGGCCCGGTGCGCCCACGTCGCGCACCTACCTGCCGCTCTGCGAGCTCGACGACCCCGCCCTCGACGAGGCGGGCGCCGAGGTGTCGCTCCTCGCGGCCAAGGCACGCCGCTACGCCGCCGTGCCGATCGAGCCCGACGCGGACGGCGACCCGCAGCTCGCAGACCTCGGCCTCGCCAAACCGCGTCCCGTCCCGGCCGCCGTCGACGGGCACGCAGCCGCCGGCGCCCGCGGTGTGCCGCGCCCGGCCGGGACGGCGCTGCTCGAGGTGGCGCCGGTCGCCCCGTCCCGTCGCCGGGCCGGGGCTGGGCACGCTTCGCCCGCGCGGGTCGGCGCCGAGCAGCGCATCGCCGACCGCATCGCCGAGCGCCTGCGCGCTGAGTTCGGCGTGCGGAACGTGGTGGCGGCACCCCTCCGCGTGGACGGCCGGGTGGAGGGCGCGATCGTGCTGTCGCGGCGGACCGGCGAGCCGTGGAGCCCGAGGGCACGCCGCCTGCTCGCCGCCGCGGCGTTCGAGGCGTCGGCCGCGCTCGCCCGGATCTACACCCTGCGCGACGCCGAGCTGCGCGCCGCCACGGACGCGCTCACAGGGCTGCCCAACCGGCGGTACTTCGACGAATACCTCGGGCTCCTCGCCCGGCGACGCCGCGCCGAGGACCGGATCGGCGTGCTGATGGTGGACATCGACCGCTTCAAGCGGCTCAACGACACGTACGGCCACGCGGTCGGCGACCACGTGCTGCGCGAGGTGGCCCAGGCGATCGCGGGCGCGGTCCGCGAGGGGGACGTGCCGGCCCGCTTCGGCGGCGAGGAGTTCGTGGTGCTGCTCCGCAACCCGGGTCCGCGCGTGGCTGCCGAGGTGGGCGAGCGCGTGCGACGGGCCGTGGCCGACCTGGACCTCCGCCGCCTCGGCGTGCCAGGGGTGTCCGTGTCGGTGGGCGTCGCGGTGGCCGAACGCCCCGACGCCCAGCTCGACGAGGTGGTCGACGAGGCGGACCGGGCGCTCTACCGCGCCAAGCGCGCCGGACGCGACCGCGTGGTGGCCGCGTAGCCGTCAGCCGCCGCGGCCGCCGGCGGCGACCGGCCATCGCGCACCCACCGGTCGCCTACCATGGCGCCCGTGCCGAACGATGACGTCCCGGACCTGCCCACCAACGGTGAGCTCGCCGCGATCTTCCACGAGATCGGCGACCTGCTCGAGGTGAAGGGCGAGAACCCGTTCAAGACGGTCGCCTACCACCGCGCCGCCGACGCCATCGACAAGGCCCCGTTCGACGTGGCGCAGGCGTATGCGGCAGGCGACCGCCGGCCGGTCGCGGGCGTGGGCGGCGCGATTGGCGACAAGATCGCCGAGCTGGCCACCACAGGCCGGATGGCCTTCCGCGACAACCTGCGCGCCGAGATGCCCGCCACCGTGGTGGACCTCCTCGCGATCCCGGGCGTGGGGCCCAGGACGGTGGCGATGGTCTGGAGGGGCCTGGGGGTCGAGACGGTGCCAGCGCTCCGCGAGGCCGCGGCGGCTGGCCGGCTGCGGACCCTCAAGGGCATCTCTGCCGGGACCGAGCAGCGCATCGTCGCGGAGATCGACGCCCTCGCCACGCGCTCGTCGCGGATGCACCTCGACCGGGCGCAGGCGATCGCGGACGGGCTGGTCGAGCGGCTGCGCGACACGCAGGGCGTGGTGCGGATCGTCCAGGCGGGCTCGCTCCGGCGGCGGCGCGAGTCAGTGGGCGACCTGGACCTGCTCGTGGAGACCGACGACCCGGACGCGGTCATCGCCCGCTTCACTTCGCTCGACAGCGTGGCACGCGTGCTCGGCGCGGGCCACGCCAAGGCCGCCGTGGTGCTGCGCGACGGGCCGCAGGTGGACCTCATGGTCATGCCGCCCGGAGAGGCGGGCACGTACCTCGTCCACTTCACCGGCTCCGCGGCGCACAATGTCGCGCTCCGGGGGATCGCCCGCGATCGCGGCTGGTCGCTGTCCGAGAAGGGGTTCCTCCGGCTGGGCGCCGACGGCGAGCCGCTCCCCGGCGAGGCCGCCGAGCTCCGGACGTTCGCAGACGAGGCGGCGGTGTACGGCTTTCTGGGCCTCGACTTCGTGGCGCCCGAGCTGCGCGAGGACGCGGGTGAGATCGAGGCCGCCCGCGAGCGTCGCCTGCCGAGCCTCATCACGACCGCCGACCTGCGCGGCGACCTCCACTCGCACTCGGACTGGAGCGACGGGGTCCACGCGATCGAGCAGATGGCCGAGGCGGCACGGCGCCGCGGCCACGCCTACCAGGTGCTCACCGACCACTCCGGGGGCCTGGGCATCGCCCACGGCCTCGAGCCCGGGCGCGTCGACCTCCAGCGCTCGGTGATCGCCGCGCTGAACGCCCGGTTCGCCGCGGAGGAGGCGGCCGGTCGGGCGCCCGAGGGGGCGGTGCCCGGGTTCCGCCTGCTCCACGGTTGCGAGCTGGAGGTCCGCGCCGACGCGACCCTCGACTACGAGGACGGCCTCCTGGAGCGCTTCGACCTCGTCGTGGCGTCCGTGCACGTGGCGCGCCGCCAGACGCGCCAGGAGCTCACCCGGCGGACACTCGCCGCCATCCGGAGCCCGCACGTCGACGTGATCGCGCATCCGTCAGGGCGCATGATCGGCGGCCGGGCCGACCTGGACCTGGACTGGGACGCGGTGTTCGCCGAGGCGGCGCGGACCGGGACGGCGCTCGAGGTCAACGGGTCGCCGCCGCGACTCGACCTGGCGCCAGAGCGCGCGCGCCGGGCCGTCGAGGCGGGCTGCCTGCTCGCGGTCGACTCCGATGCGCACCGGGTCGAGGAGTTCGAGCACCTGCGCTGGGGTGTGGACCAGGCGCGCCGGGCGTGGGCGGAACCGCGTCACGTGCTGAACACCCGCAGCCTCGGAGAGCTGCTCGCCTGGGTGGCGGCGAAGCCGTCGCGCGTGTAGCGCGCCGACGCCCGTCCGGCGCCGGCCGCGTCTCGTACCATCGCGCCGATGCATGCCGCCGACGCCAGCACGTCCGACGCCCGCCACGAGCTGGCGCTCGTCGCGACCCTGCTCGTCGGGCTCACTGCCGCCGTCGACCCGGGCGACGCCTTCATCATTGCAGGCCTGACGCCACTGGCGATTCTCCTGGCTGGCCTGGGCGTGCTGGGGACGGGCGGGGCGGCGGAGCGGCCGTACACGTCGCTGCTCCTTCCGGCGACCCTGACCGGCGCCGCGGCGGCGGCCGTCCACCTCGTCCCCTCCGACCTGGGGCTGCTCGCCGCCCTGGCCGCCCTGGCGATCGTCCTCGACCGCGTCCTCGCCCTCGAGATGGGGATCCTCGCCCAGCCCAGCGGCGTCTCGGACGGCGACCGGGCACGGGTGCTGGGGGCGGCGGTCCTCACCGCGTTCGTGGTCTTCACGGGCGTCGCCGCGCTTGTGCCGGGCGGCATGCCGGAGCCCGCGGGCTCGCCGACGGCGGGATCGAGCGCGATGACCGAGGGCTGGCTCGCGGTGCTCGTCCTGGAGGACACCCTCGCAGCGCTCGTCATCGGCTGGCGGATCTCCGCGCTCCGCTTCAGCCAGCCGATGGAGATCGCGCGGTCGGCCTCCACCTACGCGCTGGTCGTCGCGGTCGTGGCGGGCCTGATCCGGGCGATCGACCTGCCGCGCCTCGTCGGCCCGGCCGTCCTGACGCTCGTCTTCTACCTGTGGGATGCGCAGCACGGCTCGGCGCCGGCCCGCCGCCGCGAGCGGCGGTTCCTGTGGGAGCTGGCCCTGCTGGCCGCGCTCGCGATCGTCGTCGTCGTCTGGAATCTGCGGCTCCGGCAGTAGGCCGGCCCCGGTGCCGGGGGAGCGCGCGTCCAGCGGGTGGCCCAGACGACGGGCAGCGCGGCCCCCGCGTTTGACCAATTGCCCGCCGAGTGCTAGAAACGCATGCCCGCGAACAGCGTGGTTTGCGCGCGCCTGCCTTCGGCGCGACGGCCCGCCGCGGTTCTGATGGACCCGAAAGGACGACCGCACCCGTGACGTTCCCCGAAGTCGACAGTGCTGCGCAGACGCCCGCCGGCCGGACGCGCCTCAAGCGTCAGCTCGCCGAGCTGGCGATCCGGCAGGCATCCGAGGCCGCCTGGGCGGACGCGGCGGAGACCAACCGCCGCCTCATCGAGTTCGGCCTCGACTCCGAGGCCGAGAACCGCCTCGCCAAGGCGCTCTGGGAGCTGGGCGAGCTGGGTGATGCGCGGGAGCACTATGTGAAGGCCCTCCAGCTCGACCCCACCAACCGGATCGCCGAGCGCAACATCGAGCGCCTCAAGGTGCTCCTCGTCGAGGCCGGCGAGAGGACGGTCCCGGCCAAGCCCGGCAGCAAGGCCCCGGTCAGCATCTTCGTGGAGGAGACCGGCAAGACCGGCTTCGCCCACTTGACCAACCTCGCCCGCCCGGCCGAGCTGGCCCAGGTGAACCCGGGCGACGCCGTGGAGCTCGTGCCCGAGGGCAACCGCCTGGTGGCGATCAGCAACGGCATCCGCATCGGCGTCGTCGAGCCGCGCGTGGCCGCCCGCCTGCTCAAGCTGATCGCTGACGGCAACAAGTACCTTGCCGGCGTCACCAGCCTCGGCGACAAGGACGTGCGCCTCATCATCCGCGAGGTCTTCCAGGACCCGCGCAACTACGGCAAGGTCAGCTTCCCGACCTCCGCCAAGTCCTCGGACCTGCGGCCCTACACCAAGGGCACGCTGCTGCGCGAGGACGAGGAGCTCGAGGAGGACCTCGAGGACGACATCGAGGACGAGGAGATCGAGAACCTCGACCGCGTGCTGCCGCCCGAGGAGACCACCGACGAGGCGTTCGTCGAGGAGACGGACGAGCTCGAGGAGCCGTAGGCGGGTCGCCCGAACCGGGCTGGCCGCAGCCGATCCACGTCGGGCCGGGCCGGGAACAGCTGCAACCCGTCTGCGACAATCCCGCCATGGCGGGCCGCTCGCTCCTCCTCCGCGCCGAGCCCGGGTTCTCGCTCCCGGCCTGGGAGCGGCTCGCCCCGCCCCCGCCGCCGGCGCTGATCGCCGCGCGCCTCGAGGCCGCCTCCGCCCCGGGCGACATCGTGCTCGACCCGTTCGGCCGGGGAGGGTGGATCGCGCGCGCCGCGATCGACCGCCAGCGGCGGGCCGTCAGCCTCGAGGGCACCGCGCTCGACAGGCTGCTCGCCGAGGTGGTCCTTCGGCCTCCCGACCTCCGCCACCTCGACGCCGCCGTCCAGTCGCTGGCCGCCTCGGCGCGCCGCGAGACCAGCCTCAAGGCCTGGATCACCAACCGCTTCGCCAGTCGGTGCGCCACCTGCGACCGCCCCGTCATCCTCGACGAGGTCACCTGGACGTCGGAGGGCACCGACGATGACGGGCGGCCGACCGGCCCGCGCCCGACGCGCAAGCACTACCGCTGCCCGGTGTGCCGCGACCAGCTGGGCGGCGGGGAGAATCGCCAGGCGCCGCTCGACGCGGCGGACATCGCCCGCGCGCTCGACGCCGACGACGACAATGCGCGGCCGATGCTGCGCGAGCGCTTCCCGACCCTCGACGGCGGCGACGGCCTCGCGGACGAGGTGCTCGACCTGCACACGCCGCGCCAGCTGGCCGCGCTCGCGGCGATCCTGGAGCGCGTGGAGGGCGACCTGCGCGCCCGCTCGATCGAGTCGGCCCTGCGACTCGCGCTGCTCCAGGCGGTGGCGCCCTCCAGCCGCCTGGCGACCTCCGCCGGCCGGGTCGCCGCGCTCCGCATCAGCTCGGGCCACGTCAAGGTGCCGGGCGGGACCACGTGGCGCGAGCGGAATCCGTGGGTGGCGTTCGAGGACGGCATCCGGACCATTCGCGGCTTCATCCAGCGGCTCGAGGGCGCGTCGTGGGGGCCGGTGGCCGCGCGCATGGGCGAGGACCTGCGGAGCCTCGACGAGGGCGCGGCCACGGCGGTCCTGCGGCAGGACACGCCGTCCGGCCTCGGCGCGATCGCCATCGAGATGGAGCACTTGGCCGGGAGCGGGATGCGGCCCCGGGTCCGGCTCGTGCTGGGTACCGTGCCGCTGCGCCCTGCCGCCGAGCGGCTCGCCTGGGCCTACCACGGCACGGCCTGGGCCCTCGGCCGGGACGCGGCCGCGACGCTGCCGCCCGAGCCGCTGT
>JAKAMV010000252.1 GCA_021812735.1 Chloroflexota bacterium
GCGCGCGAAGAGCTCCGGCCCCAGCCGACCCTCCCCCCGTGCCCGCGGCAGCACGTCGTGCTCGAGGTACGCGCGCAGGTCGTCGAGGGCGCTCCGCGCGATCGGCACGGCGTCCGCGAACCGCGGAGGCAGGCGGAAGGCGTCCTCATCGTAGCGGTTCGCATCCGCCACCCGCACCGCCTCGTCGATCAGCTCGGGGATCCCCGCGAGCTGACGCAGCGCCGTCTCGGCGTGCAGCCGGGAGACCGGCCGATCGGGCATGCCCAAAAGGTTCTCCCGGGCCGCAGCCACCACCTCGGGCAAGTGCCGGAGCCGACGCACGAAGGCCTCCCCGCGATGGTGCCAGGGCGCGTACTCGCGGGCCAGCAGCAGGAAGAACCCGTTGCCGATCAGCTCGACGTAGAAGAGCGGGTTCCAGGTCTCCTCGCGGAGCGCCTCTTCCTCGAAGAGGTAGCCGTCGAGCGTTTCGAGCAGGATCTGCCGGTCGACCCGCTCGTCCGGCGTCAGCCCGAGGTCGGCAAGCGCGGCGAATCGGGCGCGCCAGCGGCGCAGCAGCGCGATCCGTGCGAGCCGCCCGGTCCCGGACAGGTCGGGCCAGCGGTTGTCGAAGCGATGGTCCCCGACCTGCGTCGCGAGGACAGGATAGGCGAGAAAGAACGCGTCGAAGAAGTCCCGCAGCTCGTACTCGAACGGCGTGATGGGCGTCGGGCGGTAGTCGAAGACATACGGCTCGAAGGGCTCGTAGCGGTCGCGCGGCGGGGGCAGATACGGCTCGGCGGGTCGGTTCACCACCGACATGGTACGAGGACTCGAGGTGCCGACGCGGGCCGTTGGATCCGCGGCCAGACCGAGCGCCCGTACAATGCGTCTCGTGCTGGACATCCTGATCAAGATCGCCATCAACGCCGTCGCGCTCCTCGCCGCGGTGGAGCTCGTGCCCGGGATCAGCTTCGAGTTCGGGGCGGACTGGTGGAAGCTGTTCCTCGTGGCGTTGATCCTGGGCGTGATCAACACCTACCTACGCCCGCTCGTGCGGCTGCTGGCGCTGCCGATCAACCTACTCACCATGGGGCTGGTCGGCCTGCTCATCAACACCGCGATGGTGCTGCTGCTCGCGATCGCCAGCGACCAGTTGCGCCTGGGGTTCACGATCTACGGATGGCCGACGGAAGCGTTCACGCCACAGGTCGTCTGGGCGGCGTTCCTGGCGTCGATCGTGATCAGCGTCGTGGCGCTGGTGCTGAGCTTGGCCTTCGGGCAGAAGCGCGCCCTCGGAACGCGCATCTGACCGTTCACCCGCATCGGCCGACCAGCCCGCCGGCGGCGTCGTCGCATCCAGGTCGGGTACGCTGTTACGGCAGATGAATCCCGCGCCACCCGCTCCGCTCTCGCTGCCCCGACGTGCGTTCGGGGAACGGCTCGCACGCCGGCCGCTCCTCTTCGACGGCGCCATGGGCACGCTCCTCTTCAGCCGCGGTATTCCCCAGCAGGCGTCACTTGACCAGCTCGTCCTCACGCGCCCGGAGCTCGTGGGTGCGATCCACCGCGAGTACGTGCTCGCCGGTGCCGAGGCGATCGAGACCTGCTCGTTCGGGGCCAACCGCGTCCGGTTGGCGGCCTTCGGCCTGGCGTCGGACGTGGCGCGCATCAACCGCCGCGCCGCCCAGCTGGCACGCGAAGCGCGCGACGTCACGGCGCGCGACGTGCTGGTGGCAGGATCGGTGGGGCCGCTCACGTCGGCCGCGCGCGGCCCCCTGCACCTCTCGCGAGAGCGCATCGAGACCGCCTTCCGGGAACAGATCGAGGGTCTGCTAGAGGGGGGCGTCGATCTGCTGGTCCTGGAGACCTTCGGCCGGCTCGAGGAGCTGCTGATCGCCGTCGCGGTGGCGCGCTCGCTCTCCGATCTGCCGGTCGTGGCCGCGATGACGTTCGGCGAGGAGTTGCGCGCGATCGATGGCACGACCCCCGACACGGCCGCCCTGGCGCTCACAGCGGCTGGTGTCGACGCGCTCGGCGTGAACTGCGGAGCCGGGCCGTTGGTCTGCCTCGACGCGCTCGAGGGGATGGCGCCGCCGACCGGCGTGCCGCGCACGATCATGCCGAACGCAGGACTCCCGCAACGTCTCGAAGGGCAGTTCGTCTACGCGGCCGATCCGGCGTACCTCGGCGAGATGGTGCCGCGCTTCCTGGCGGCGGGCGCGTCGATCGTGGGCGGCTGCTGCGGGACCACGCCGGAGCACATCGCCGCCATGCGGACCGCCATGGACGCGGCGCCGGTCAGGCAGGCCGAGCGCGCGGCGGCCCCCGGGCCGCTGGTGCCGCCCGCGTCCACTCCCGTCGACGCAGCGCGGCCCCCCGAGATCGCCGTGTCCGCCTCGCGCGCCGCGTCGTCGGTCCCTGCGTCGGCCGTCGGCGCTGCGGCGTCCGCCGCCCCCGCATGGCGTGCGATCGGCGCCGGACACGAGGTGCCACGCACCGGCCGTGTCGAGGCGCCCACAGCCGAGACACCCGAGCCGACCGGCCTCGCCCAGGCGCTGGCCGCCGGCCGCTTCGTCGTCAGCGTCGAGATCGACCCGCCCCGTTCCGTCCGCCTCGAGCGCACGCTGGAGGCCGCGCGCCTCCTCCGCGACGCCGGCGCCGATCTCGTCAACATCAGCGACAGCGCGATGGCGCGGGTCCGCATGGGGGCCATGGCGGTCGCGTTTGCGATCCAGCGCGAGGTCGGCGTCGAGTGCCTGGTGCACGTCACGACCCGCGATCGCAACCTGATGGCGCTGGAGTCGGAGCTGCTGGGGGCGCACGCGCTGGGGATCCGCAAC
Source organism: Chloroflexota bacterium (assembly GCA_021812735.1). Next base: position 2,820 of record JAKAMV010000252.1, read on the forward strand.
GTGTTGGCGCTCACCGGCGACCCACCGCGCATCGGCGACTACCCGACCGGCACGGGCGTCTGGGACGTCGACTCGATCGGTCTGATCGGGATCCTGGCCCGACTCAACCGAGGCGAGGACGCCGTCGGCAGCCCGATCGGTGCCCGCGCGGGGTTCACGATCGCCTGCGCCCTGGATCCCACCGCCAGCGACCTCGACCGCGAACTCGGCCGACTGGAACAGAAGCTGGCGGCGGGGGCGCAACTGGTGATGACGCAGCCGATCTACGATCGCGCGCAGTGGGACCGCCTGGTCGAAGGGATCGAGCGTCGCTGGGGGACGCCGCGTCTGCCGGTGCCGATCCTCGCGGGCCTCCTGCCGCTTCATTCGGCGCGCCACGCCGAGTTCCTCCACAACGAGGTGCCCGGCATCACGATCCCAAGCCACGTCCGGGCCGCCATGCGGGCCGCCGGTGAACGCGGCGCCGAGGCGGGGCTGGAGCTCGCCATGGCACTGCTGGCAGATCTCCGTACGCTCGCCGACGGGACCTACGTGATGCCGAGCTTCGGCCGCTACGAGATGGCCGCAGAGCTCGTCCGCCGGATCCGCGCGGCCGACACGAGCGCGGAGTCCCGCGCGCCGCGGGCGTCCGTGGACGTGGTCTAGGCAGCGCGTCGGGCGCGACGACCTCGGCCGCGGCGTACACTCGGTCCATGGGCGCCGTCGACACCATGGACGTCTTCTTCGAGCGGCTCAACGCGGGAGATCGCGAGGGAGCGGTGCGCCTGTTCGACGAAAAGGCCGAGATGCGGATCCACGTGCTCGGCAACGTGAAGGTGCTGCGCGGCGAGCAGATGGCGGGCTGGTTCCTGCGTGCCGACCGCGGGATGAAGATGCTCCCCGGTGAGGGTCGCGACCTCGGCAACACCTACGAGTGCAACCTGCTCGTGATCCGGCCCGGCGCGCCATCGCAGGAGCTCGACGCAACGTTCCGCGTCGAGACGGGCAAGATCACGGCCATCAACTTCGCACCGCGCTGACCGCTCGCCCGGAGCGGGCCGCGTCGCGCGTGGGTCGGTTGCCCGGTGGGCCCACCCTCGGCCGAGGTTCAGGGCGCCGCGCTGCCTGCGGCGCCGGCGCCGCCCGCGCTCGCCCCCTTCGCCGGGATCGTGATGCGATCACCAATCGCGAGCATGTTCGCGTTCTTGATCTGGGGATTCGCCTTCAGCAGCTCGCTGACCGTCAGCCCGTAGCGGGCGGCGATACCCGAGAGCGTGTCGCCCTGTACCACCGTGTAGACGATCGGCGTCGGCGCTGGCGGTGGCGTTGGTGCGAGCGACACGCTCGGCACGACCGTCGGCGTCGGCGCTGGCGGTGGCGTCGCGACCGGCTGTCCGGTGAAGAGCCCTGGTAGCACGGTTGGGGCAAAGAAGAGCACGAGGCCCGCGACGACCAGGGCGATGACGCCCACCCAGAGCCGGGGCAGGTGCGGCAGGCCAACCCGCGTGCGCAGATCCGGATAGGCGTCGCGGCGAAGAGGCCGCTCCCAGGCCGGTGCTCCGCCGCCGAGCGAGGCGGGCGCCTCGTCCCTGCCGAGCCACCGTCGCGCGCGCCGCTCTCCGGTGCCCCATCGTTCGTCGCTACCCGATCGCGCGGTGGTACCCGATCGCTCGGCGGCAGCCGATCGCTCGCCCGCATCGGCGACGGACCGGACCGCCGCCCCGGGGCGCGTCGCGCGCCCCGGGCGAGGCGTACCGTCGGGCCGGAGATCGGGGCTGGGCCGGGCAGGCGGCACGACGGTGGCCATCGGTTCGCGCCCGAGGGAGTCCCGGTCGCCCGGCTCGGGCCACCGGCGATCGCGCTCGGGAGGCTCCGGCCTTGGGCGGTCCCGTTCGACGCCGTCGGGGCGTAGTTCGAGGCCGTCAGGGCGCAGGCGCGCCACCGCGGCGCGGCGCTCGTCGGCCGGCGACCGGCCCTCCTGACGCCGCACGACAAAGGGAGGCGGCTCAGGCACCGCGGCGAGGTCAGACGGCGCGGTCTCCTGCGGGGCACTGCCTGCGAGCGCGGGGGCCGTCGTCGGCGCGGCGGGAGGGGAGGCCAGCCGCGTCGGCTCCCCATCCTGGCGGGGTGGCTCGTCCGGCATCCGCGGATCGGCCCAGCGGGCATCGGCCGGCGCAGAGGCGGTAGTGGTCCCCGGCGAGGCCGCGTCGGCGCTCGGCGGGGCCGCGTCGGCGCTCGGCGAGGCCGCGTCGGCGCCCGACGAGGCCGCGTCGGCCCGCGCCCAGGGCGGAGGCGCCGCCCACGCTCGATCGTCACCCCACAGCCCCGGCTCGGCCGGATTGCCGGAGGACGTGGCGAACCGCCTGCCTGTCGAGAGCCGTTCTGTGGCCCCATCGCGTGCCGAGTCGCGCCCCGGCGCCCCGCCCACCGCCGGCGCTCGCCCGAAGCCCCTGGCCGCAGCCTCACCCGCGCCGCCGCCGGTGGGGACGCGGGTGCCTCCCTCGTCGACCACGCGGGCGGCTTCGCGCCGTGCCCAGTCCTGGAAGGTCGGGCAGACGGCGAAGGAGGCGGTCAGGCAGTACTGCTGCTGGTGTGCGATGGCACGCGGAGCGGGCTCGGGCTCCGCATAGCAACGATGGCGTCGGTCGGGGGCCGCCAGGCGCACATCCCGGTCATCGACCAGGGCCAAGAACGGGCAGGCGAGCGGCACCTCCGCATCGCCCGCTCGGCGGTCGTACATGGCGGCATCATACCGACCTGCCGGTCGCGTGGCCGCCGGCGACCACCTGTCCTGTCGTCGCCCCAGGTCTCCCAGCCACCGGCTCGGCCGGCGCAGGGCCGCTCGCTCCGGTGCACCGGCTCGTTCACCCCGTGGACGGCTCCAGCCCGCCACCTGCGGCCGCGGCGTCTCCGTGGCACGATGGACGTGACAGCAGCCATGGAAACTGGAGGAGCCCATCGTGATTCGCGAACGAGTCGTTGCCGCCATCGCGCCGCGCCACACGGTTCACGCCCACTGCGACATCCCGTGCGGGATCTACGACCCTTCGGTGGCCGAATACGGAGCCCGCACCGTCGCTCGCATGGTCGAGCTGATCAATCAGAACCTCGGCGACGACCTCACCCAACGCAACCAGTTCGCCCGATGTGTCGCCGTCAAGGAGCAGTACGCCGAATCGGTCAAGCACGAGATCCGGGTGATCTGGGGCGACTACTTCAAGCCCGAGCACGTGGAGAAGTACCCGCAGTTGCACGATCTGACCTGGCGGATCATGAAGCAGGCGGGCAAGTGCAAGCAAACCGTCGACGCGCAGGCGGCCGCCGAGCTGCAGGCACTCGTCAAGCAGTTCGCCGACATCTTCTGGGAGACGAAGGGCGGGCGACCGCAGGCCTGATCCCAGCCCCGCACGGGGCCGTCCGCGCGGCGGGCGCGACGCGAGTCGCCGCTCGCCGCGTCGAGATGGCGCGGACCGATGGCGCGGATCACTCGGCCTGATCGGCTCGGAGACCAGTTGCCCGCCCTGCAGTTCAGGGCGGGGCTCAGGCTCGGGATCGGCCTGGCGGCCCTTGGACTCGCCTTGGCTCCGCCGCTCGTCAAAGTTGCCCGCAGCTGGCCGCTGCGGAGCGCGGTGAGCGGGGAGAGCATGCGGCCACTCCTGCGGCCCGGCGACTGGCTCCTCGTCGACCCCGAAGCGTACCGTGCGCGGGCGCCGCGGGCCTCCGAGCTGGTCGCGGTGGCCGACCCGCGGGATCCGTCGCGCTGGCTGGTGAAGCGCGTCGCGGCGGTCGGCGAGGATGGCCGACTCGACCTTCGGGGCGACGACCCGGAGCACTCGACGGACTCCCGGACGTTCGGCCCCGTCGAGCCGGCGCGCGTGATCGGGCGGCCGTGGGCCCGCTACTGGCCACCCCGGCGCATCGGCCGCATCCGCTGACGGACGCTCGGCGGGCCCCGATCACTGGTGGGGGCGGGCGCGACGCCGGTGCCACCGACCGCGCCCCACCGTAGCCAACGTGGCCCGGTCGCGGCGCGCCAGCGGCGCGCGTAGCATGTTCGGCAAGGCGAGGTGCCCGAGTGGTCCAAGGGAGGAGGTCCGCAAAGCCTCCGTTCGCTGGTTCGAATCCAGCCCTCGCCTCCAAGTCTCGCGCACCAGACCACGAGCGTCATGGACCCCGGCGGCAGGTGCTGCCCGAGCCGCATCGTGTGCGTGATCATGTGCGTGCCCGGAGGGTGATCATGAGCGGTCTCGAGCCGCGCCCATCCTGCGATCCAGACTACCCGTGGGGACCGGCGCCGATGCCGCCGCTCCGTTCAGGGCCGCCGTACCTGATGGCCGAGGCGATCGAGCGTGAGCCCGGCCTCGCCGAGCGTCTCGCCTCGCAAGCGGCCACGTCGGATGCGGTCGTCGCGCTTGCGGAACTGCTCCGCACCGGCACGGCATCCGGCTGGCCGCCCGCCGTCGTCGGCTGCGGCACGTCGGAGCACGCCGCGCTGGCCGCCGCCGCCATCTGGCGCGATGCCTGGCGGACGGCCGGGCTGCCGGGCAGCGGGCCGCTGGCGCGCCAGGCCTTCGAGGGCGCACTCGACCCGTGGCCCGGCGTCACGGTCGGGATCAGCCACGAGGGCGGTACCCGCGCGACGATCGACGCGCTTCGGGCGGCACGGGCAGGCGGCGCGCGCACGGCGCTCATCACGGCCGGCGCCAACAGCCCGGCCGCTACGGTCGCCAACGTCTGCCTCTGCACCGGCGAGGTGGACCGCTCCTGGTGCCACACCATCGCATACGTCGCACCGATCGTCGCGGCCACGCTCGTGGCCGATCAGATCCTCGGGCAGCCCACCGCGCCAGCGGCCATCCGCGCGCCCCTCGAGGCGGGGCTGGCCGCGAGCGACGCGGCCCGGGCCTTGGGGCGTGAACTCGCGACTAGCCGCACCCTGGTGGTGGTCGGCACGGGCAGTGACCGCATCGCGGGTCGCGAGATGACGCTCAAGATCGAGGAGGCCGCCTACGTCCCCACTGCATACCGCGACCTCGAAACGATGCTCCATGGCCACATTCCGTCGCTCGACGTGGGCACCGGGCTCGTCCTGCTGCTCTCCGACCGCGACGGCCGCGCGACCCGGGTGGCCCGCGCGCGCCAGCTGCTGACCGCTGTGTCGCGGGTCGGCGTCCGTTGCGGGGCGATCCTCTCCGCCGCGGCCGACGACGAGATCCCGGCGGGGCTGACACCGGCGGGCCGAGTCGTGGTGCCCGAGCTGACCGACCTGCGGGCGCCGACCGCCGCGCTCCTCGCCACGGCGATCCCGCTGCAGCTCACGACCTACCAGCTGGCGCTTGCGCTGGGCACCAACCCCGACGCGCTGCGGCGCGAGTTCACGCCGTACCGGGCTGCCGCCGAGGTCTCGGGGGACGATCCGACACGAAGACCGGGCAGTTGACGGCCGGCGTCAACCCCGCTGCAAGCCGAGCAGCTCGCCGAGCTCCCGCACCATCTCGAGATCACGCGGCAGCAGGTCCTGGAGCATGATGCGTTGCGCTCCGGCGGCCTCGTAGCGCGCCACCTGCTCGAGCGCCTGGTCGGGCGTGCCGATGATCCAGCGCGGACGGCGCTCCGCGAGCCATGCCTCGGCCCCGGCGACGTCGCGGCCCAGCATGCGGAGCAGGGACGCGACCCGTTGCCCCACCTCGCGCTCCGTCGGTGCCACCAGCACCCCCACCATCGCCGAGCGCACCATGCTCCCCGGATCCCGGCCGATCGCCTCGCAGGCCGCCATCACGCGCTCGAAGCCGGCCCGGACGCCCGCGGGATCGGTACTCGAGACGTTGAACTCGTCGGCCCAGCGAGCCGCCAGTCGCGCGGTGCGCGGCTTCCCCTCGCCGCCAACGATCAGGTTCGGATGGCGGCGCCCGGGCCGCGCGACCGGTCGAGGGACGAGTCGCGCGCCGCGGATCTGCCAGAAGCGACCCTCGAACGACCACCCTGCTGGCTCCGTCCAGAGGCCATGAACGATCTCGAGCTGTTCCTCGAGCATGTCGAAACGGGTCCGGAGATCAGGGAACGGGAGCCCATACTCGGCGTGCTCGCGCTCGTTCCACCCGGCACCCAGCCCGAGCTCGACCCGCCCGCCGCTCATCTCATCGACCGTCGTGACGACTTTGACGAGCTGCCCAGGAGGCCGGAAGGTTACCGGCGACACGAGCACGCCCAGGCCGATCTGGTCGGTCTCCCGCGCCAGGCCGGCCAGCGTGGTCCAGGCGTCGGTGGTCGGCAGGCCGGCTTCGCCCGGGAAACTCGTGTAGTGGTCGGATCGGAAGAAGGTCTCGAAGCCGGCGGCTTCGGCCGTACGCGCCAGCGCCAGGAGTTCCTCGTACGAAAGCCCCTGCTGGGGCTCGCTCATCAGTGCGAAGCGCATGCAGTCCCTCGCCAATGACGTTCTCGCGGCCGCGCCCGACGACCACACCGGCCCGTCGCGGTCTCCCGCGCGGTCCGCTCGCCGTCAGTGACATGGCGCACGTGGGGCGACCACCGCGTCGTGTCGCACGGGCTCGTGGCTATGCCGCTTGCCTACCAGCATGACGCACCGCGCGCCGCGCCGCACGCACCGCGCGGTGCGTGCCACACGAGCACCGCGCGCCCGACCGCACGAGCGTCGCACGCGCTCGGAGATCGCGCCAACCGGAGCGGGCGATCAGGCCGTCGGCCTGCCGGAGCCCGCACCCCACATCGGCTCGCCCGGTCCGCCGCCCGGTCGGTAGCGGACATGGAGTCGGCGCCCGATCCACGCGAGCGGCACCAGCACGGCCAGGGCCGCCAGGAGGACCGGCAACCCGACGATCGCCAGCCAGATCCCCGCCGACGCGGCGGCCTGTGCCAGCTCGATCAGCTGTGCCGTCGCGCGGTCGACCTGCGTGCCCGGGTCCCACGCCTTGGCGGCGGTCGTCACCGCCACGACCGACACCTGGAACGTGACCGTCAACGTGCCCATGGCGGCCTGGTTCTGAAGATGCTGCCGCTGCGCGGTGAGCTCCTCGATCTGGCCGCGGACGTCGGTCAGCTGTTGTTGGACCGCGAGCACATCGGGGATCTTCGTCGCTTTCACCATGATCGCCTGGAGCGCGGCCTCGGTCGCGCGTAGGTTGGTGATACGCGCGCCCAGATCGATCACCTGCCCCGTCACCTCGACGGCGTTCGTCTCTTCCTTCTCGACCTTCGTCGCGACCGCCCGCACCGCGGCCAAGGTGCTGTCCCACGCCGCCGCCGGGATGCGGTACGTGACCGTGGCGATCCGCTGCGCGCCCTGGTCCGACCGGTCCGACCCGGCGACGTACCCGCCGGCTGCCGCCACCGCCGCCTGGGCGCGGCTCAGCGCAGCATCGAGGTCGCTCACGTCGAGCACGAGCGACCCCGTCTTCACGATCAGCGTCTCGTCCGGCGCCGCCACGGCCCCGCCGGCGCCGCGCGTACCCGACGCCCCGTCCCCGGATGAGGAGAACGTCCCGACGTCCGCCGCGGCGGCGCTGGCAGCGGGGACCGGCGCACCCTGGCCACTCACCGGCCCTTCGGCAACGTTCGGGGGCGCGGCTCCTTGGGCCGCTCCCGGCCCGGAAGGACCGAGACTGGCGCCACCCGCGCAGCCGGCGATGGCGAGCGACGCCAGGAGCGCCCCCGCGAGGACCGGGACGCGTCTGTGGCCTGTCATCTTCAGTGCTCCTTCGTGCAGTCAGTCGGCAGTCACCGACCTTCGCTCGGAAGACGTCGCGACGGCAGCGCGGGTTCCCCCCGGCCAACCAGGCCACTGCCCGCGCCGCCGCTTTCCGGGACGCCGCCGAAACCCAAGTCGCCGGTGCCGTCACGAACGCCGCGCCTGGAGGCGACACGACCCCTATCATGGACAACAGATGGTTGACTCGCCGGCGTCCCGGACCCTCCCCGGTTGCCCCCTCCTTGGGCTGCCCGACGGAACT
>JAKAMV010000253.1 GCA_021812735.1 Chloroflexota bacterium
GATCTGACCCATGTTCGTTTCACGGCGGCCGTGGCCTTCTCGAGTTGGTCCACGACGGTCAGGACATTCGGGTTGACGTCATCACCCTCCGCGTCGAGCGCCTGGAGGGTGGGATCGGACGCGCCGCCAGCCGCGGCAAACCACGCACGAAGATACAGAAATGCAACTCCCCCGGTGGTGCCGTGCCCGCACTCTGGAAAGGGTGGCATCCTCGCTGTCGCCATCGCGAGAACGATTCCGTCCCGTGATGTGTCATTGATCCGAATCCGTAGCGTTGCTGGTGTCGCCGCACCGAGTCCCTCGGTGATCAGCGCTGGTGCGTCAATCCCGGATGCCAACCACCGAGTGCGAACATCCGCGATCGCGGCGGTGATCTGCTCCGAGGCCGACATATGCTCTGGCCACAAACACACTTGGATGCCGCCACTCCCCGTACACGTTAGCTGCGTCGCATCTCTCGGTTGCACTGGCGCAAACGTGAGGCCCGAGGCGAACCGGACGCCAATCAAGGCACCGACGGCAAGGATGCCCGCGGCGCTCAGCCCCCTTGCGATGCGCGATGCGTTGACCGCACAGCAGACGGCTGCCGCACCGATCAACGCAAGATCAAGTGCAGCCGAAGCCAGGAGAGCCTCCGGTGCGATGGCCTCGCCCAACGCGCAACAGTCACGAAACATGCCGGTCAGGTGCCTGAGCCATACGGGGTACATCGCCGGAACAAATGCCAGCCAGAGGAGCGCGAGGCAGGCCGCGAGTGGGATGGCGAGTGCTGGCGGTGTCAGAACACCGATCGCGAACCCAACGGCAGCGTAGGCCACAATGTCGAGCGCCATGACGAGCAATATCGAGCCATTTGGGGCACCAGCGGCGACAGTGAGCTGCCTCGTCGCTGTGGCCGCTGTCATGGCGATCAAGCCGGCGACCACTGGCCAGAAGAGGGCGGCGAACGCGATGTAGAAACTTGCGCGAGCCCACGGACCCCCCCACACGTCGCCTCGGCGGAGTCGAGACCCTTCCCAGGCAGCAGAGCCTGCAACGAACGCAGCGATGAACGGGAGGGCGCCTGACGCCGCAGCAGTGGCCGCTGTCCCGTAGCCTTCCGGCGACCTGATGAGTGTCGCGTACCAGGCGGAAAAGCCCGCGACGGCGATCGCGAACCATGCGGCTGGCATAACGCGGAGTGCGGTACGGACGGGGATCATGTCTCGGAACCGAGGAGGTTGACATACGCGGCCTCCGCCGGTCGAACGCTTCCTGCGGGTGCGAGCGCCAAGAAGTCTGATGGACTTCCCTGGAACCGGATCTCTCCATGGCCGAGGACAACAACGGTGTCGAACAGTTCGGAGAGATCGTCCACCTGGTGAGTCGAGACGAGAACAGTCTCTTCTGCGGGCAGTCCGGCCACAAGCGTTCGGAACGTGCTTCGCTGGGCAGGGTCGAGCCCTGCAGTCGGCTCGTCGAGGAGCAACACACGCGAAGGCCAGGCCAGCGCCTGCGCGAGACCCACGCGTCGCTGCTGCCCCCCAGAGAGTGCCGAGACCAACGAATCGGCTTGGTCATCGAGGCCGACGCGACTGAGGGCGGAGGCGGCTGCCCGGACAGCCGAAGGTTGATCTGCTCCGCGCAGCCACGCTGTGTAGGCGACCTGCTCGTGAGCAGTGAACCCGGGGATCGCCACGATCTTCTGCGGCATCATCGCAACGGAGCGGCGAAGTCGCGTGCGGTCTGACGGCGGCTCTAGTCCATCGATACGGATCCCACCGGATGTCGGCTTGAGGGCGGCCACACCGAGTGACAGCAAAGTGGTCTTGCCCGCGCCGTTCGGTCCAAGCAGGACGGTCTTCCCCTGCGGTAGACGCCAACTGAAATCCTGGAACACCCAATGACTCGACTTGCGAAATGGGATTGACCCATACCGAAACGAGATGTGCTCAAACGAGAGCGTCATTTGGCCCAACCTGTTGTCGGCGAAGAGGGACCCTCCCGGACGTGGAGCGCTTCGAGGTCCGGGAGGGCGGCGGTGAGCTAAGTCCGCGGGTTGGTCGACTCAGTAATCCTGTGACCAGTTCGTTGAGACGTTGGAGTTGTTGTAGTGGGTGTACTCAACGCTGTAGTCGGCCAAGGACGTTGCCGACCAGATGAGCAGCTTCTTCGTCGTGGTGTTCCGGCACGCGTCGTGCTGCTGATACGTACCGGTCGAGGGGAGGATCGGCCAGTGGTGCATCCAATCCCAGTACGCTTCCAGGTCCGAGTTGTAGTTGACACAGGACCAGAATCGGAAGTACGTGGAGTTGATGTTCTGCATGAGCGGCGTGTTTGTGCCGGGTGCCGCGCTGCTCCACCTGCCAGACGTGGTAACAGCGAGTGCCGACGCGGCTACTAGGAGCGAAAGTCCGAGTCCCAGGATGAGCCCCAGGTACTTGCGATGGCGCATGTTGCCCCCTATTTCGCTATCTTGCGGTGTGAGTCTGCCCACGCTCACTCAAGTGTCATTTGCACCCCCTCCCGCGGCGTCGTCCACGGGGACGCCCGTTGCCGCACCCGGTGGTTGGGCGCGAGAAGACGGTGGTGTTGGAGGATCCGGCGCAACTGGTCCTGACCGAAGCTTGGAGCTCTGGCGAGCCGAGACGACGCGTTCGCATGTCCCTGCTTGCCGGGGAGGACGACCGCCAGCACACGGACGTGAGCGGGCACGCCGATCTGGGTGTCGGGGGAACGCCGTGCCGTCCGCCAATGACTGCTGCACGTAGGCGGCGTCCGCCCGGAGGGCCGACGTCCAACCGGAATCGTGTGGCCGCCGCCCGGCGTAGCAGCGGCCGTCGTCCCGGCCGGTCCGGAGTCAGCGGCAGCCGCGGAACCAATCGAGCCCCCCTCGGAACTACGGGCCAGCGCAGCGCGGGTACCGCGCGGCGGGCTTCTCTCGGCTACGGTCGCAGTCCGGCTCGAGCTTGAGCAGGGGGTGAAACCCTCGGCAACCGGCTCGCGATCGGGTGTCTGTGGGGCGGGGCCGACTCAGGACAACGGGTAGATCGCCCGACCGGGCGGTCCTCGGTGGGCTGTCGCTCCTGTCCAGAGTCGGGGGTCGCCAAGGGTCGCTTTGATGTTGGATGAGCTTGCACGGCGGAAGGGAGATGTCGCAGAGCTCGAAGCCGCCGCGCTTCGGTCTGGACGTGGGCAAAGGTCCCGGGTCGACGAGGATGCCGCCGACCGGGGCCGTGGGCCTTGGCATTTGTAGGCGGGCTCCGCGAGGCCGGGTCGCGATAGGATCGGCAGCGTGATCCGGGGATCCGGCGCGGTCACCTCGGCAGTACGGCGGACATGCTTACGCCTGCCCCTAGGCTGACGCGAACGGCCTGCGTGTTGGCGCACGCCTCCCGCACGCGCGCCACCGCCACGAGGCTGCGAACGGACACGCGGAGGGCTCGCAGGATCGCGCCGTCGCCGCGGCGATCAGACGGGCTGAGTTGACTGGGAAGGAGCGCAGCGGGCTCACATCTCCGACCTCAGCTGCCGCCAACACCAGGCATCGGTCGGGTAGTGCTACCCGCGCGCCGTGGCCATGATCGGGATCCGGACGTTTATGGCATCCGCGCGCTCAACTCCTGTCGGGCGCGCCACCCCCTGTTTGTCTGCCTGGGAATAGTGCGCCCGGCGTGGGGTCGGCAGGCGCAGGGCAGCGGGTCGCCGTCCGACGGCGCGCGGATCGCGTGCTTGGTGGCAGTGGAGGTCGGGCCGAGGAGCGCGACCGACCAGTTGCGCAGGGGCCGCTCAGGCGGGCAGATCGATCACCTTGACCAGCGCGGCCGAGTCTCGAGCACTGCGAGCACGCCGGGTACCCTCGGCCGAGCGCGCCGACGCGGTGAGCCGGTAGCAGTCCGGGCAGCCCGAGCCCGACAGCGTGCGCCCGTAGACCGGGACCGAGGACCTCGGCCATCGGCCGGGATCATCGGCGTCCCGGGAGCCGCTGCGGGGACTTCGGGACCTCCGTCTCTGGCGGCGGGCGGCGTGCATGGCATCCTCGAGTCGGCCAGTGGCGAAGGACGTCCCGGGGGTGAGGCGGATGGCGACGAGCGATCGACACGGCGAGAGGGGCTGGTTCGAGGGCGCGATCGAACGCCTGCCGCAGCTCGCGGTCGTCGCTGTCCTGGGCGTCGTCGCGATCTGGGCGTACCAGGTCGGCGCCGGGGACTTCCGCTACCAGCTGGCCGACTTGAAGGAGGATCCGCTCTATTTCCGCGGCCCCGGCCCGCGGATCGCCAGCTGGATCGTCTTCAGCCTGCTCATCTGGGGAGCTGTGGTGGTCGCCGGACGGTTCCGACGCCGCCCACGCCCTGAGGCCACGCCGACCCGTGGCGAGCTGCGCTGGCGATGGTGGTGGCTGCTGGCGGCCGCGTGGGCGGGGTACGCGGCCGGCGGTGCGATCGCCGTGGCGGAGGGCGGGCCGGTGCTGCGTCCCGGGACGCTGCGTCTCGAGATCGGGGCTCCCCTCGCCGCGTCGCTCGAGACGTCCGCCACCTGCAAGACCGTCCCCGGCAAGCCGGCCGTTGTGGCGTCGATTGTCGCCGACGAGGACGGCCTGCCGTCCCTGCAGGTGCTCGACGGCGTGACCGGCCGACCGCGCGGCGACGGCCTCGCGTTCATCGACCTCGCTTGGACCGGATGGAAGCAGTCGATCGCCATCCCGGGCATCCCGGACCGCCCACCGATCTACGAGCTCATCCCGGCCGGGAATCCGGCGAGCGGCGACCTGTTGGTCGAGGCCGAGGCGGTCCCGTTCCTGCGGGCCTACGGCTATCAGCCGGTCGACAACGAGGTCTCCGGCGGGAGCGGGACGGCGCACTTCCAGGCCCTTCGCGGGCGCGTCTCGCGCTATCGCGACCTCATCGCGGATGACCCGTGGCCCGACTCCTACGAGTTGACGGTCCGGTGGACGTGCGACCTCCGCGCTACGGTGCCCGTCGTTGCGCCGACGCCGCCCCCGACCCCGCCGTTCGTCGCTCTGGGATCGTCGCAGACGCCGACACCCGTGCCGCCCTCCGGAGTCCCCGTGACGGTCCAGCTCACCTCGAGCTCCGAGCTTCTGACCGTCGGGGTCGAGGGCGCGACCGTCGCCTCGGTCGAGAAGCCGGTCGTGACGGGCGACGCCAGCGCGGGCTACGTGGACGGCACCTTCCGCCTCGAGCAGGCGCTGGATGTGGCGAAAGCCGGCCGGGTTGTCAACGCGACCTTCCGGCTCGTGCTCCGCGATGTGACGTCGGGGACCGTGATCCTCCTGCCGATCGCGCACGGCACGGTCGGTCTCTTCGCCGTGACGGTCTACAACGATCTCGGCGCGGAGCCGGTCCCGGTCTGTGTCCGCACCGGAGACTGGCGCGACCAGCCAGGCCGACCGGACGAGTGCCGGGCGGCCTGGCTGGTCGGTCCTGTCCGCTGGGTGGCCGTGCCGTAGCGACACCAGCGGACGTGCGCCCCGGCCCGTCGCTCTCGCGCAGAAGCGAGCCGGATTGTAGGCCGCCCGGCGTCACCTGCGCTCAGCATGTCGACCGCGGTTCGCGGCCACCTCACGGGAGACCGTGCAGGGCGCCTGCCTGCGTGACCGCCTCGTCGACTCCCGCACCGGTCACCGCTGGCGACGCGTACCACCGCCGGGCGGACTCGATCGCGCAGGAGGCGGCGCTCGAGGACTCTGTGCTGTGCGCACGAGCGTCCTGGCCGACCGCCTCGACGCCGCCAGGGTCTGCCGTGTCACGAGCCCGCCTGCGCGGCGGATCACCGACCGCCAAGCGGGCCGGAAAGGGCAGCTACCGGGACGGCTACAAATCTGCTGCGGGTGTCATGGATCGGCCCGAAGTTGACCCCCTCTTCGCCAGCGGCGCCCCGATCGCTCGGCAGGCGGACGGTCACTTGGCGGGGTTCGGCGAGGTTGTGATCGTCGACACGAGCGCCCTGCTCGCGTTCTTCGACGCGGACGAGCCCGACCACCAGGGTGTTCGTCATCCCCGTCGGGACGCTGACCGCGTGACGGTTGCGTCGCCAGACGGCGCCGGAGCCACCGCGCGACGTGGAGCGATCCTCGGCAGTCTTCCGCGGACGTCCACGATCGGGATCCGGAGAGATGAGGCGGCCGGGGCGATCCGGCTCGCCCGCTGGAGGTCGAGGATCGCCTTCACGTGGGAGTCCAGCCACGCGGTGGTCGGGTCGACCACCCGCTCCATGGACACCCGGGCTTCGACCGAGAGCGCCTGGTCGGGCCAGGGAGACGGCGCGGGCGTACCCGGGGGTCGCAACGGGCCGGGGGCCCGGGAGCCGGGGGGGATCGGACCAGCGCGCCGTCATGACCAGAGCGCGGCGGCCGCGGGCAGCGATTCCCATCCGGTCGATGGGGCCATGTGACTGCGTCTTGCCTTGCCTCTCACCCGATTCGCCGCGCTGCATCCTCTTGGTCACAAGCAGCCAGGCAGGGAGGGTTGATGGGCGCTGCGAAGGCGACTGAACTGGCCCGAGGGGAGGCGCACGCTCACGACGCGCTGGTCGACGAGCTGTACGTTCACGGGCCCGTGCTGCTGGCCGCCGCGCGAGTGATCACCCTCGACGACGACGAAGCGCAGGACCTCGTCCAGACGACATTCGAGATCGCCCTGCGACATCTCGACGGGCTGCGCGACCCACGAGCCCTCCGTGCCTGGCTCCTTCGAGTCGAGACCCGCGAGGCATTCCGGGTCGTCCGTCGGCTCCGTCGTCTGGTCAGTCTCGACGGTCACGTCCGCGAGGTGCCGACGGTGGGCGAAGACGCCGCGCAGCGGATCGACGTCCGGGACGGGCTGGCCAGACTCCCACGACGGATCCGAGCCGCGATCGCCCTGCACTACCTCGCCGGCCTGTCCGTGCCGGAGGCCGCGCGCGTGTTGGGCGTGAGCGACAACACCGTCAAGAGCCAGCTGAGGACGGGCCTCGCCCGGCTACGAGAGGACCTCCACGATGACTGACCTGCCGACCCGAACATCCATTGGCCCACGCCTGCGCGACTACCTCGACACCGAGCTCGAGCGGGCCGCTCGCGACTTCCCGTTCCTCCCGCGCCCTGCGCCGCGGCCGGACGGCCACCGGCTGGCGGCCGGAGTCGCCCTGGCGGGGATCGCAATCGTGGTGGCCGCCGTCATCGGTCCGCGACTCATCCCCGCGACATCGTTGGGTCCGGGTGCGATCCAGATCGGGTCGGATGGGCTCCCAGTCGCGATCCACGGCGAGCCCGTCCTTCACGGTGACCAGATCACCGCCCGTGGCGCGGCGCCGGGGTCGTTCCTCGCCGGTGGAACGCTCGTGCTGGGCTCAGACCCCTGTCTCGACGCGACGGTGGCCTCCGGCGGCTACTGTGAGGAGTGGTGGAAGCTCGTGGGCGCCACGGGATCGGGCCCGCAGTTCGCCCTCAACAACACGCGGTCGGCCCCCGGCTTCGTGCGCACCTCCGGGGCCCTCACCGTCTTCCGCGTCCAGTGGTTCGCCGGGGAGTCGAGCGGGCCGAGCCTGTGCACCGGCTGCCGGGGGACGCTCGTCGTGGAGAACGTCGCCTGGCGGATGCCCACGAAGGGGCCGATCCCTGACACCGCCAGCCCGCCGCAGGGCGGTCCGATCTACGGCGCGCTGGTGCCGGACTTCGTCCCCGCCCTGGCTCGCGACGGCACCACGATCGCGGGCTACGTCCCCAAGCGGTACCTGATCGGATCCGGGTCGGTCGAGGAGGTGCCAGGCAATCCGTCGAATCCACCGCAGGACGCGCCTGAGCCGGTCTACGCGGACGACCTGACCACTCTGGTGGGGCACATGGTGCCGGGCGTCGGATTCGTGCCGCTCGGAGCGTCGCCGGGCCCCGCGGCGCCGTCTGCCTCGGCGGCGCCGTAGGCACGGTTCTCGGCCACCGCGGCGGAGCCTTCGGGCTCCGGCAGGCAGCGGCCAGAGGATCCACACCAGCTGCGCGGCGGTCTCGGCGCCCACCTCTTGGCAGGTGGTGCTTCACCGTCGAGTGCGACAGGCCGAGCCGATGGGCGGCCGCCTTCTCGGACCCGGCGGCGACCTGCAGCTGCGCACGCGCGGCTCCGAGGCAAGCTCCAGCAGCGCGGAGCCTGCGGGCACCGCGTCAGCGGTTGCGGCGGCCCAGGACCTCGACTACGAGCAGCAGCGCCAGGATCGGCAGCATGAGGCCCGCGACCATGCCCATGTAGCCGACTCCGCCCGCCAGGAGGACGACGATCAGGAGCACCACGATTGCCCCGAGGCCCACCATGCTCGGCGACGGACGCCGGCGGGCCACTGGATCCGGGCCGGCCGCAGCGCTGACGACGGGGATCCGGTCCCTTCGCACCCCGAGCGCCAAGAGGCCGAGGACGAGCGGGATCCACACGTACGGTGTCACGAGCGCGAAGGCGAGGGCCATCAAGGCGGCGGCGGGTCCCGAGGTCCCGGCCAAGACCGCGAGCATGAGGACGACGACCCCTGCCAGCCCGGCGATGGCGACCCTGGCCAGCGTCAGGCGGGGACTGACCGGGGCCGGCATGGCCCGCGCCGGCAGGCCCTGCCCGTCCCGCTCGGCCGCGACGATCTCGGTCGGCGAGCCGAGTCGCTCGAGCACGTTCCTCACGGTTGTCTCGTCGGTTGCCGGCGAGACTGCGAGCGCCGTCTCGATGTGCTCGCGCACCTCTGCGACGAGTTCCGGTCCTCGGCCTCCGGGAAGTCCGTCTGCCGCCCTGGCCAGCTCCGCCAGGTAGCCATCCACCAGGCTGCGACCACTCATGACCCCCCGCTCCTTTCCGCAGTGTCGAGGAGTGCGTCCACCGCGTCGCGGAACCCGGTCCAGTCGGCCGTGAACGCGGCGAGCGCCGAGCTGCCCGCGGCGGTGATCCGGTAGTACCGGCGGGGCGGCCCGGCAGCCGACTCGCGCCAAGTCGTCGTGACCATGCCGTCACGACGCAGCCGGCTCAGCAGCGGGTAGATCGTCCCCTCGCTCGTCATCAGCCCTCCCGCATCGGAGAGGCGGCGGATCAGGTCAAAGGCGTACGTCTCCTCTCTCAGGACGATCGCAAGGACGCAGAACTCGAGCACCCCGCGCCGAAGCTCGGTCAAGGGATTCGACCGACGGTCCGCCATCGAAGCACCCATGCGACGCATGGTAGCGTGCGCCGCAGTGATGTCACGGTCCATTCGTCATCTGGTGGTGACGGGCGAGGCGTACGAGACCCGCGAGGAGAGCCTGCTCGGTCCAGGTGCCCTCGTCCGGTCTAGGCAGCCGCGCCGTCAGGTTCCAGACGAGCTGAGCCCCCATCCGCTCGCTGACCCACAGCCGCCCGCTGGCAACTCAGTTGGCCCGGGCCGGGCAGGAACAGCGCGCCAGGGATGACGACGCGACAGCAGGTTGTTGAACGTGCAATCACCGTCGTCATTCGGGCGGCACAGGCAGATCCGCTGCCGAAACGCGCAAGAGCGCCAGGCCGGCTGGCAGTTGCGTTCGGCGCATCAAGATGCCAAGATGCCGGTATGGCAAAGGTGCGGACGACCCTGACGATCGACCCCGAGGTGCTGCGCGCGGTCAAGGTCCGCGCAGCGCGGCTGGGCAAGGGGGACAGCGACGTGATCGAAGAGGCGCTCCGGCGCGACCTTGGGTTCGACCTCCTCGACCGGCTCTGGGCGGCGAACGACCTCCCTGAGGACGAGGCGATGGCGCTCGCGCTCGAGGCGCAGCACGCCACCCGCGGCTGAGCGCAAGCTCCCGTGCGCGCCGTCCTCGATGTCAACGTCCTGATCTCGGCCGTCCTTTCCCCGCGCGGCGCGCCGGGCCGGCTGCTCGCGGCGTGGCGGAGCGGCGCCTTCGAGCTGGTGGTCTCGCCGCTGCTCCTCGCCGAGCTGCGGCGGGCGCTCGGGTACCCGAAGCTTGTCCGGCTGGTCGCCCCGGCGGACGCCGACGCGTTCGTCGCCCTGCTGGGCCGGACCGCCCGGGTCGCGGCCGATCCCCTGGGCCCGCCGCCCGTGCGCTCCGACGACCCGAAGGACGACTACCTCGTCGCGCTCGCAGCCGCCGAGCGTGCGGTCGTCGTGTCGGGCGATGCCCACCTGACCGCGCTGGCCGGCCGCGTCCCCGTGCGCCGGCCCGCCAAGTTCCTGACCGAGGTCGAGGAGGCCGACGACCGGCCCCGATGAGGCGGGCTCTGTCGGGCGGATTCCAGCTGCGCCTCCGAGCTAAGACACCTGTTGCTGCGACGTGTACACGCTGATCACCGCGCTGGAGGACGGCATCCACGGGAGGATCCCGGGGTCGCTCGGGGCGCTCCCGCTGATCGTGATCAGCCACGACCCGGCGCTCCCGTGGCTGGGCGACGCCGACGCGAACTGGGAGGAGGCGCAGGACACGCTCGCGACCGCGTCGTCGAACGCGGTCCACGTGGACACGACGCGGTCGTCGCACTTGATCCCGTTCTCGCAGCCCGGCCTCGTGGTCGAGGCGGTCCGCGAGGTCGTCGCCGCGGCCAGGGCGGCGGACCACGCGCTGCCGCGCTGCGGCCCGGCATTCACGAAGCTCGGAGGGAAGTGCCTGTAACCGAACTTCCAGCCGCCGACAGGCACATTCGAGCACGAATCCGGTTGAACCGGCTGCAGGGCTCTGTCTACACGCTCGCCGGACTGACGCCGATCAGCTCGAAGGCCCGGATCTGGAGCGGCGT
>JAKAMV010000254.1 GCA_021812735.1 Chloroflexota bacterium
TCTGGGATCCCGGGCTGGCGGAGCGCCGCCTCGCCCGGGCCGAGGGGCTGCCTCGGGGCGGGCGCTGCCCGTGCTGCCGGGGCCGGCTGGGCGGCAGCCGTCGCCACCGCCGCGCGGGCGCCGACGTCGGTCGCCCGCCCGTCGCTCCCGGGCGCCTCGCCCACGCTGTCGGCCGGCCCGCCGGTGGTGCTCGACCGAGCGGGCTGGAACGGGCCGGGGAGCGGCTGCAGCTCGGGCTCGCGGCGCACGGTGACGCGGAAGATGGTCATCGCCACCTGGCGCCGGATCAGGTCCCGGAGCTCCTCGTACAGGCGGTACGCCTCGCGCCGGAACTCGTTGAGGGGGTCCTGCTGCGCGTAGCCGCGCAGGCCGATGCCCCGCCGCATGTCGTCGATCTCGGTGAGGTGCTCCACCCACAGGCTGTCGATCGTGCGCAGCAGGACGAACCGCTCGACCTGGCTCCAGACCTCCTCGCCGTGCTCGGCCAGGCGCGCCTCGAGCTGGCGGTCGACCAGGCCCTGCACGTGGCTGACGAGCGTCTCGCGGCTCGACGCAGCCTCGTCGAGCGCCTCCTCGCTGGCGTCGGCCTCGTCGATGCCCATGGCGCGAAGCGCGGCTGCCATGCCCTCGAGGTTCCACTCGGACGGCGAGGGGCTCGACACGTACGTGTCCGCGAGCGCCTCGACCTCCGCGTCGAGGAAGGTCTGGACCGTCTCGGTGAGGTCCTCGTTGCGGAGCACCTTGTCGCGCTCGGCGTAGATGGTCTCGCGCTGCTTGTTGATGACGTCGTCGAACTCGACCACGCGCTTGCGGATGTCGAAGTTGAACCCCTCGACGCGCGTCTGGGCGCTCTCGATGGTCTTGGACACGAGCCGCGACTCGATCGGCACGTCGTCCTCGAGCCCGAGACGCTCCATGAGGCTGCCCACCCGGTCGGACGCGAACCGCTTCATCAGGTCGTCGTCGAGCGACAGGTAGAAGCGCGACGAGCCCGGGTCGCCCTGGCGACCGGCGCGCCCCCGGAGCTGGTTGTCGATGCGCCGACTGTCGTGGCGCTCGGTGCCGATGATGTGGAGGCCGCCCGCGGCCACGACCCGCTCGTGGTCGGCCTCCGTCACCGCCTTGGCCTCGGCCAGCGCCGCCTCCACGGTCTCCTTGTCCGCCTCGGCCGGATTGATCCCGCGCTTGTGGAGGATCTCCGAGGCGAGCCCCGCCGGGTCCCCGCCGAGCTTGATGTCGGTGCCGCGGCCGGCCATGTTCGTCGCGATGGTCACCGCGCCCGACCGCCCGGCCTGGGCGACCACGCCGGCCTCGCGCTCGTGCTGCTTGGCGTTGAGGACCTCGTGCTTGATGCCGCGACGCCGCATCAGCTCCCCGAGCACCTCGGACTTCTCCACCGAGACCGTGCCCACCAGGACCGGCCGGCCGGCCTTGGTCATCTCCTCGATCTCGTCCACCAGCGCGTTGAACTTGCCGGTCTCGTTCTTGTAGACGAGGTCCTGCATGTCCTCGCGGATCATGGGGCGGTGGGTGGGGATGGCCACCACCTCGAGGTTGTAGATCTTGTGGAACTCCTCCGCCTCGGTCATCGCCGTGCCGGTCATGCCGGCGAGCTTGTCGTACAGGCGGAAGTAGTTCTGGAAGGTGATCGTGGCCAGCGTCTGGGATTCGCGCTGGACGCGCAGGCCCTCTTTCGCCTCGATCGCCTGGTGGAGGCCCTCGCTCCAGCGGCGGCCGGGCATCTTTCGCCCGGTGAACTCGTCCACGATGACGATCTCGCCGTCCTCGACGATGTAGTCGCGGTCGCGCTTGTACAGCGCGTGCGCCTTGAGGGCGGAGTCGAAGTGGCGGGCGAGCCGCGGGTCGGCATCGTAGAGGTTCTCGATCCCGAGCAGCTTCTCGATCTTGTCGACGCCCTCCTCGGTGGGGCTGACGGCCTTGTCCTTGAGATCGATGAAGTAGTCGCCGCCCTCCTCCTCGCCGTCGGGCCGCGGCTTGAGCTTGGGGACGAGGCGGGCGAACGTGTAGTAGAGGTCCGCCGACTCCTCGGCCTGGCCGCTGATGATGAGCGGCGTCCGGGCCTCGTCGATGAGGATGTTGTCAACCTCGTCCACGATGGCGAACGCCCGCTCGCGCTGCACTCGGCCCTCGAGCGCGTCCACCATGTTGTCGCGCAGGTAGTCGAACCCGAACTCGTTGTTGGTGCCGTACGTGATGTCGGCGGCGTAGGCGTCGCGCCGGGTGCACGGGCGCAGGTTGATCAGGCGCTCGTCCGTGGTGGGGAAGCCGGGCTCGAACAGGTACGAGGTGTCGTGGGCGATGACGCCCACCGACAGGCCCAGGAAGTGGTATGCGGGGCCCATCCACTGGGCGTCGCGGCGGGCGAGGTAGTCGTTGACGGTGACGACGTGCACGCCGCGCCCCGTGAGGCCGTTGAGGACCGCGGCGAGCGTCGGGATGAGGGTCTTGCCCTCCCCCGTCTTCATCTCGGCGATCTTGCCCTGGTGCAGCACGATGGCGCCCATCAGCTGGACGTCGTACTGGCGCATCCCCATCGTTCGCTTCATGGCCTCGCGGCCGGCCGCGAACACGTCGGGGATCACGTCGTCGAGGGCGGTCCGGATCCGCTCCAGGTCACGCTTGTGGCGGGCCACCTCCAGGTCCCGCCGCCGCTCGGGATCCGTGGTCTCGAGCTCGGCCTCGGGCGGCTCCTCGGGCTGGGAGGCCTCGACGATGTCCGCTCGGATCGTGTCGATCCGCTCGCGGATCTCCGCGTCGGTCAGGGTCTCGTACTCGGCCTCGAGCGCGTTGGTCTGGTCCACGAGCGGCTGGAGACGCGTGATCTCGCGGTCGTTGGAGTCGAAGAAGCGGGACAGGAAGCGCATCGCGGGAGAGTATAGGGTGAGGGCCCGCCTCCGCCGGTTCGCGGCCGGAGGGCTACGCCCCGCCGAGTCTCCAGATTCCCGCCAGATAGCCCGCCATGACCACGACGAACGTGATCGCCGCCAGCGCCACCCAGAACGCCGCCGACCGTGCGGCCGAGGTGGGGTTCATCTCCGGGTTGGCGAGCTCGGGGAGCTTCCCGCCCTTGAGCGAGGCGCCCCAGCGCGACGAGCGCAGCCCCTCGCGCCACGTCGGGTCACTCCCGGTCCGGACCTCGAAACCGCCCTTCCCGTCCGGGCGGTGCAACTGCAGGCTCATGGGTCTCCGTGAGGTGGCGGGCTCAGGCGCCAGCCGATGCTGGTGCGGACAATGGTACGTCGTTGCCGGGGCCGGAGCCATCCGCCCCGTCGAGGGTCAGGCCGCCCGCCGCGCCGATCCCCTCGTCCCACAGGAGCATCTCCTGGGTGAAGGACGCCTCGGCGCCGAACAGGGCGCCCACGGACTCGCCCCGGTGGATCCGCTTGATGGCCTCGCCGACCAGCGGTGCCACCGAGAGCACCTTGAGCCTCGGGATTCGCTTCTCGGGCGGGAGCGGGATGGTGTCGGTGACCACCACCTCCGCCAGGTTCGACGCCGCGATGCGCTCGATGGCCGGGTCCGACAGGACCCCGTGCGTGGCGCAGGCGTGGATCTCGTGGACGCCCTCGCGCTCGAGCGCGCGGGTGATCTCGATCAGCGTGCCCGCGGTGTCGATCTCGTCGTCCACGATGATCGCCCGGCGGCCGCGCACGTCGCCGATGACGTTGATGACCTCGGCCCGGTCCAGGTTGCCGTGGCGCCGCTTCTCCACGATGGCGAGGGGGGCGTCCAGCAGCTCGGCGAACTGCCGGGCGCGCTTGGCGAAGCCGAGGTCCGTGACCACCACGCAGTCGTTCAGGTTCTTGTCGAGGAAGTAGCGGCTGAGCAGGTGGACCGCGGTCAGCTCGTCCACGGGGATGTTGAAGAACCCCTGGATCTGGCCCTGGTGAAGGTCCATCGTGAGCAGCCGGTCCGCGCCGGCCACGGTGATCATGTCCGCGATCAGGCGGGCCGTGATGGGCACGCGCGGCTGGTCCTTCTTGTCGGAGCGGCCGTACGCGTAGTACGGCACGACGGCCGTGATCCGTCCGGCAGATGCCCGCTTGAAGGCGTCGATCATGATCAGCAGTTCCATGATCGACTGGTTGACCGGCCGCGAGGTGGGCTGGACCAGGAACACGTCCTTCTCCCGGACGTTGTCCAGGATGCGGACGAAGATGTTCTCGTTGGCGAAGGTGAACACCTCCGCCCGGCCGGGACGGCCGCCCACATACGTGGCGATCTTGCGCGCCAGCTCCGGGTTGGCGTTGCCGTGGTAGATCTCGAACTGGTCCGCGTACACGGCTGCCTCCCGGTCGCTGAAGGCCGTCACGGGCGTCCCTTCACAGGCTCCGCCGGTGCTCCGCCGCCCGGCAGGGGACCGTCATTGTCGCCCATGGCCCCTCGCTCTGCCAGCCCGGCGCGGAACGCCGCGATGGCGGCGACCGAGTCGCCCTCCGCCAGGCGCATCACGATCACGCCGCGGGCGGCCGCCGAGTAGCGGTTGATCGTGTTGGTCTCGGTGCGGATCACCTGGCCGCCGGCCGAGATGAGCATCAGCTCCTCGTCCGCGTCGGTGACCTGCTGGACCGCCGCCACGAGGCCTGTCTTGCGGCCCTCGAGCGCGATCAGCCGGACGCCCTGGCCGCCGCGGTGCTTGACGCGGAACTCCTTGAGCGGGACCCGCTTGCCGTAGCCGGTCTCGGTGAGGACCAGCAGGTCCGACCCGGGCTCCACCACGCTCATCGACACCACCGCGTCGCCCTGGCGGGCCAGCCGGATGCCGATCACGCCGCCGGCGTCGCGGCCCATCGGCCGCACCTCAGCCTCGTGGAACCGGGCGAGCATGCCCTGGCTCGTCGCGATGATGACGTCGTCCTGGCCGGCCGACACCGAGACCCAGGCCAGCTCGTCGCCGTCCGCGATCGTGATGGCGCGGATGCCGGTGGAGCGCACGCGCTCGAACTGCTCGAGCGGGGTCTTCTTGAGGATCCCCCGCCGGGTCGCGAGCACCAGGTAGTGGCCGGGCTCGAAGTCCGGCAGGCAGATCGTCGCCACCGGGACCTCGCCCGACTCCACCTGGACGCCGGGCAGGTTGATGATGGCCATGCCCTTCGCCTGCCGCGAGGCGTCGGGGATGGCGTGGACCTTGGCGCTGAACACGCGACCGCGGTTGGTGAAGAACAGCGCCCAGTCGTGGGTGTTCGCGGCGAGCAGGTGCTCGACCGCGTCCTCCTCGCGGGTCACGTGGCCGATGATCCCCTTGCCGCCGCGGTGCTGGCGGCGGTACGTGGCCACGGGCTGGCGCTTGATGTAGCCGCGCCGGCTGATCGTGACCACGACGTCCTCGTCGGCGATGAGGTCCTCGTCGGTCATCTCGCGGCTGGAGTCGTCCTGGACGCGCGTCCGGCGCTCGCCGGCGTACTTGCGCTTCAGCTCCGCCAGCTCGTCCTTGATGATCGAGAGCACGCGGGCGGGGTTGGCCAGGATGTCCTCCAGCTCGGCAATCAGCTGGATGACCGCGAGGTACTCGTCCTCGATCTTCTGGCGCTCGAGGGCGGCCAGCCGGGCGAGCCGCATGTCGAGGATCGCCTGCGCCTGGAGCTCGGACAGCCCGAAGCGTCCGATCAGGTTGTTGCGGGCGGTCTCCACATCCGCGGACTCGCGGATCGTCCGGATGACCTCGTCGAGGTTGTCGAGGGCGATCTTGAGGCCCTCGAGGATGTGCGCCCTGGCGCGCGCCTTCTCGAGGTCGTACTCGGTGCGCCGCCGGACGATCTCGCGGCGGTGCTCAAGGTAGTGCCCGATGACGCTCTTGAGCGGCAGCGTCTGGGGCTGCCCGTCCACCAGGGCGAGCATGTTGAGGTTGAACGCGGTCTGCATGGCGGTGTGCTTGAACAGGTTGTTCAGCACCTTGTGCGGGTTCGCGTCCTTCTTGATCTCGATGTAGATCCGCATCCCGTCGCGATCGGACTCGTCGCGCAGGTCGCTGATCCCGTCGAGCTTCTTGTCCTTGACGAGGTCCGCGATCTTCTCGAGCAGCGCCGCCTTGTTCACTTGGTACGGCAGCTCGGTGACGATGATCGCGGTCCGGTCGTGCCGGGCTTCCTCGAACGCCACCTGGGCGCGCATGACCACGCGGCCGTGGCCGTGGGCGTACATCTCGCGGATGGCGTCCACCGTCTCGTTCTCGCCGGTGAGCGAGTTGCGGCGGGTCTCGTAGCGGAAGATGGAGGCGCCGGTCGGGAAGTCGGGTCCCTTGACGTAGGTGCACAGGTCGTCGTTCGTGATCGACGGGTCCGCGATGTACGCGACGACCGCGTCGGCGACCTCGCCCAGGTGGTGCGGCGGGATGTTGGTCGCCATGCCCACCGCGATGCCGGACGAGCCGTTGATCAGCAGATTGGGCAGCTTGGCCGGCAGGACCGACGGCTCCTTCTGCGTCCCGTCGTAGTTGTCGACGTAATCGACGGTGTCCTTGTCGATGTCGGCGAGCATCTCCGAGGAGATCGCCGTGAGGCGCGCCTCCGTGTACCGCATCGCCGCCGCGGAGTCGCCGTCCACGGAGCCGAAGTTGCCCTGGCCGTCCACCAGCGGGTAGCGCATGGAGAAGTCCTGCGCCAGCCGGACGAGGGCGTCGTACAGCGCCACGTCGCCGTGCGGGTGGTACTTGCCCATCACCTCGCCGACGATCGCGGCGCACTTGCGATAGGAGCTCGTGGCGGACAGGCCCATCTCGCCCATCGTGTACAGGATGCGGCGGTGGACGGGCTTGAGGCCGTCGCGCACGTCCGGCAGCGCCCGCGCGACGATGACGCTCATCGCGTAGTCGAGGTACGAGACGCGCATCTCGTCCTCGATGCGGATGGCTTGGACGTCGCCCAGATCGTCGGTCACGTGGGGGCTCTCCTCGCGGTGCTCGGTCGGCTAGTTGCGGTCGATGGTGCGTCGCTCGGCGGGCGGCACGCCCACACCGAGGCCGAGGAAGTCGGCGGCCGTCACCGCCGCGCGCGACGTGGACGGGGTGGCCGGGCGCCTGCGGACGCCGGCGAGAGCGGCCCGCAGTCGCAGGGCCGTGTCGGCGGGAAGGTTGGCCAGCGCGTCGCGGACGACCCTGGCGCGGTGGCCATCGTCGTCGGCCGCCGCCTCGGCTGCCGCGCGTTCCAGGAACGCGATGACCGCGCCGGCGTCCACGAGAAGCAGGCTGCGCAGCGCCCACGAGAGGCTCTTCTGCACGTCCGGCTCGCGGTCGCCGATGAGGTCCCCCACGATGCCAAGGCCGCGCCGGGCGGTCTCGGGCGTCCGACCCGCCCGGCGGTCAACGAACGGGATGGTCGCCACGGTGGAGCCGGCGAGACGCCGCTCCCAGCGCGAGGGGGAGTACACGAGCTGCTCCAGCTCCGCCCAGCGGTAGGGCTCGGCGAGGATGCCCCGACCGGCCACGCGCGCCAGGCTGTCCACGGTGACCCAGTCGGCAGCTGCCCGGGCCTCTCGCCGGACGAGTTGCCAGGCGCGCTCCGGCTCGATGGCGATCGCCCGTCCAAGCAGGTCGTGCGCGAGCCAGTGAAGCTCGAGGGGGCCCTCGCGGACGAGATGGTCGGCGATGTCGAGCAGCGTGGCCGGCCGGTCGTGCCGGGTGGCGGAGCGCAGGCCCCGGGCGGCGGCGGCGATGAGCGGGCCGC
The DNA here is from genome assembly GCA_021812735.1 of Chloroflexota bacterium. The sequence continues at coordinate 7,683 of JAKAMV010000254.1, forward strand.
GGACGCCCAGCAGCAGGCCGATGGTGGGCGCGGCGCGGCGCCGGCCCTCCAGGGCGGCCTGGTCGGCCAGCGCAGGCATGCCCTCCGCGAGGGCCGCGGCGATCCCCGCCGGATCCTGCGACCCCTCGCCCGCCCGGCGTCCGAGCGCGACCGCCATGGCGACCTTGGCCCTGACAACGGCCCGCGCGCGCTCGGTCCCGGGGCTCGGGCTGGCGGTCGTCACTCGGCGGCCCCCGTTCCGGGCGTGTCGGTCTGGTCGTCACCCGCCAGGACGAAGCCGTACCGTGCCTTGAGCTCGGCCTTCTTGTCCTCGGGTGCCCCCACGTACGTCGCCGTTGCGCGCGCCAGGACGTTGCCGTCCCCGTCGGTGAGCTCGCCCTCGGTCTCCACCACTCGGCGCCGGACGTTGGTGACGCGGCCCTCGCCCCGGATGGGCCGGCCGATCGGGACGGGCCTCTTAAACTCGACGGTCATCCGGGCCGTGACGCCCCAGAGGTCGTGCTCGATCACCGCCCAGGCCATGACCTCGTCGAGGATGGTCGAGATGATCCCGCCGTGGGCGATGCCGTCCCAGCCCTCGAAGCTGTCGTCCAGAACGGTGTCCACCCAGCACCGACCGCCACCTGCGTGGAGCGCGAGGTGCAGCCCGTGCGCGTTGAGCGTGCCGCACGCGAAGCAGTTGTGGGGCTGCAGCATCACCCGGCGACCCGCGATGCGGACGTCGCCGAAGGTTCCGGTCTCAGATGTCAAGGTTGCGCACCTTGCGGGCCTCGGTCTTGATGAAATCCTTGCGCGGCTCCACGCGCTCGCCCATCAGCATCGTGAAGATGCTGTCGGCCTCGGAGCCGTCCTCGACCTCGACCTTGAGCAGCGTTCGCGACTCCGGGTTCATGGTGGTCTCCCAGAGCTGGTCGGCGTTCATCTCGCCGAGGCCCTTGAACCGCTGGACGCTCACGTTCTTGGTCGTGAACTCCTTCTGGACCCTGTCCAGCTCCTTCTCCGACTTGGCGTACTTGGTCACCTTGCCGGTGGACACGCGATACAGGGGCGGCTGCGCGATGAACAGGTACCCCGCCTCGATGACCTCGGGCATGTGCCGGTAGAAGAACGTCAGGAGCAGCGTCCGGATGTGGGCGCCGTCCACGTCGGCGTCGGTCATGATGATGATCCGGTGGTACCGGAGCTTCGCGATGTCGAAGCTGTCGCCGATGCCGCCGCCGAGCGCGATGATCAGCGGCTTGACGTTCTCCGAGCTCAGGATCCGGTCGAGCCGCGCCTTCTCGACGTTCAGGATCTTGCCCCGCAGGGGCAGGATCGCCTGGAACCGCCGGTCGCGGCCCTGCTTGGCGGAGCCGCCCGCCGAGTCGCCCTCGACGATGTAGACCTCGCTCTTGGCGGGGTCGCGCTCCTGGCAGTCCGCCAGCTTGCCGGGCAGCGACATGCCGTCCAGGGCGCCCTTGCGGATGACGAGGTCGCGCGCCTTGCGGGCCGCATCCCGGGCCCGGGCCGACATGAGGCACTTCTCGATGATGCGCCGGCCATCGGCGGGGTTCTCCTCGAGGTGCTGGCTGATCGCGTCGGCAACCGCGCCCTCGGTCTGGCCGGCGACCTCGGCGTTGCCCAGCTTCGCCTTGGTCTGGCCCTCGAACTGCGGCTCGGTCAGCTTCACGCTCACGACCGCGGTGAGACCCTCTCGGACGTCGTCCCCGGACAGGTTGCCGTCCGCGTCCTTCAGCACGCCGGCTCGCTTCGCCCAGTCGTTGAGGGAGCGGGTGAGCGCGCGTCGGAATCCGGTGATGTGCGTGCCGCCGTCGACCGTGTTGATGTTGTTCGCGAAGGCGAGCACGTTCTCCGCGTAGGAGTCGTTGTACTGCAGGGCCACCTCGATCGTGGTCGAGCCGTCCTTGCGCTCGCAGTAGATCGGCCGGCTGTGAAGCGTCTCCTTGTTGCGGTTGAGGTGCCGCACGAAGGACACGAGGCCGCCCTCGAAGTAGAAGGAGCGCTCGCGATCGACGCGCTCGTCGCGAAGGGTGATCCAGATTCCTTTGGTGAGGTAGGCGGACTCGCGCAGGCGCTGCGACACGGTCTCGAACGAGAAGTCCACCGTGTCGAAGACTTGGGAATCGGCCTGGAACGTGGTGCTGGTGCCCCGCCGGCCCCCCTGTGGCGCGATCTTCTCCACCTTGGTGACCGGCTTGCCGCGCTCGTATTCCTGCGCCCAGATGCCGCCGTCCCGAGCGCTCTCCACGCGCATCCACGACGACAGGGCGTTGACGACGGACACCCCGACACCGTGGAGGCCGCCGGACACCTTGTAGCCGCCGCCGCCGAACTTGCCGCCGGCGTGGAGGACCGTGTGCACGACCTCGAGCGCATCTTTGCCCGTGGCGTGGCGCCCGACCGGCACGCCACGGCCGTCGTCCACGACGGTCACCTTGCCGTCGGCGTGGATCGTGACGCTCACGGTCGTGGCGAAGCCGGCCATCGCCTCGTCAATGGAGTTGTCCACCACCTCCCACACCAGGTGGTGGAGGCCGCGCACGTCCGTCGAGCCGATGTACATGCCGGGGCGACGCCGGACCGCCTCCAGGCCCTCGAGGACCTGGATGCTGGCCGCGGTGTACTCCGACCCGGCGGCCTTCGCCTTGCGGCTGGCTGCCGGTCGCTCGCCGGTTTCGGTCACGCGGTTCCTCCGATCAGGTGCTCGTAGAGCCGGTTCAGCTCCTCGTCGCTGTAGTACTCGATCACGATGCGGCCGCCCGCTCTCGAGCGGCTCAGGCTGACCTTCGTCCCGAGTCGCTCCCGAAGATGAGACTCCACGCGTTCGAGGTCTGGGTCCAGTCGTGCCGCGGGGGCGGCCACAGCAGCGGGCTTCGGCTCCCGAAGGCGCCGCACGAGCTCCTCGGTCTGGCGCACGGACAGGCTCTGGCTGACCACGGTGCGCAGAACTTGGGCCTGCCCGTCGAGGGGCAGGCTCGCCAGGGCGCGGCCGTGCCCCTCGGAGATCCTCC